>JBBRVF010000061.1:0-6736 GCA_038247145.1 Solirubrobacterales bacterium
AACGGCACCTCCGGTCGAGTCCTCCTCGCGCGGGGTGGCCGGTCTTTTGCCCCGGGCGCTCGCTCGGCAGGCGAACCTTTGGGAGGCCGTGGCATTTGCCCGGTTCTTCGCGACTCGGCCGTCCTCCGGAGGATTCGAATCTCTGCATTCTCCCGCCCCCTCAGTCCAATAAGTGATCCGGAAACGGCTGCGCTCCGTAGTAACTGCCAACAACACAGAAAAATCATGCCCCAACGAACGGAGACGCAATGCAGGACCTGAAGAACAAAGAAGAAACGACAGCCCTCGAGAAGATGAAGGCCGGCGGGGTTTCCCGGCGGCAGCTCGTCTCGATGGCCGGCGGATCGGTCGCACTCGGTGCCTTCCTCGCCGCGTGTGGCAGCGACGACTCGAGCTCGACTTCCGATACATCGTCAGGCGCCACCGGTGCGACCGACAGCTCGAACCGAAGCAGCACTAGCGGAAGCGAAATCGACGACAGCACCGCGATGTTCGGCGAGGGTGACCTCGGCATCCTGAACTACGCGCTGACCCTCGAGTACCTCGAGACCGCGTTCTACGCGGACGTTGTCAAGAGCGGGCTCTTCAAGGGTTCCGATCTGGCGACGATCAAGCAGTTCGGCCAGCAGGAAGCCGACCACGTCGCCGCCCTCACTGATGCGGTCAAGGGCGCCGGGGGCAAACCCGCGCCGAAGCCAAAGACCGAGTTCCCGCTGAACAACGCAAAGCAGGTGCTGAAGCTGGCCTCAACCGTCGAAAATCTCGGCGCGGCCGCCTACCTCGGACAGGCCCCTCGCATCAAGAGCACGGAGGTGCTCACGGCCGCCTTGTCAATCCACACCGTAGAGGGCCGGCACGCCGCCGCCCTGAACACGCTGCTCGGCAAGTCGATCGTGCCCGATGGCCCCTTCGCCAAGCCCGCGGAGGCGGGAATGGTGCTGAACGCCATCCAGCCCTTCATCGTCGACTGAGTCCTGAATACCAGGAATAAAGGAGTTAGATATGACCGAAACGAAAACAGCAACTGACCAGATGGTTCACCCGGAGCTGGCCGAAGTACAGATCGACGGCCAGGAGCGCAGCGACTTCCTGCTCAAGGGAGCCCTCGCCGCCGGCGCGATCTTCGGACTGGGAGCGATCAGCCCCTTCGTCCGCAACGCGGTAGCCAGCAACCACATGGGTGATGTTGAGATCCTCAATTACGCCCTGACGCTCGAGTACCTCGAGTCGGCGTTCTACAAGGAAGGCCTGAAGAAGGCCGGCGCCTCGGGTGCCCTGAAGGAACTCATCACGACGCTCTCAAGGGACGAGGATGCTCACGTCACGGCGTTGACAAGCACGATCAAAGATCTCGGCGGCAAGCCGGTCAAGGCACCGAAGGTTCAGTTCTCGTATGACAACACGGCTGGCTTTACGAAGCTCGCAGAGATTCTGGAGAACACTGGAGTCAGTGCCTACAACGGCGTCGCTCCGGAGATCAAGTCGAAAGACGTTCTCGCAGCGGCCGGCAGCATCGTCCAGGTCGAGGCCCGTCACGCGGCGGCGATCGCGCTTCAGAACAAGAACAGCCCCTCTCCGAACGCCTTCGAACCGGCCCTGACCCAGGAGGAGGTCCTGAAGGCGATCCAACCTTTCCTGGTCAACTAGACCGGGGAATGAGGGCAATGGACAGTAGTCAGTCTCCGACCATCCATTGCGATTGAACGATCGAAAGCACGCGGGCCCCCAGGGCCGGCGTGCTTTTCTTCACCCTCTTGCAGTGATCGACTGATGGGGTCGGTCTCCGGCGATTCGGTTTCTCGACACGGTTCGGCACGCACGGGTGCCGGCTGGCGCAGCTCGTCGAGCAGCTGCAACGTGAGCCTGGCGCCATATTCGGCATGCAAGAGCTTCGTCAGGACGCTGCCGAGGCGGACCCCTCCCCCTCCATCTCGAGGCCAGGCACGGTGAAGGACTCAGTGGCGGCCGCCCGGTCGTCAATCACGATTCCGACATGGTCCATCCGCTGGATGCTCATCGGTGAGGGCAGCCGGGCCAGCAGCAGGGGCGGCGCTTTCCGTCGAGCAGCTCCTCCCGAAGCCGCTCGATGTGCCGGTCTCTCGTTTCCTGCTTCTTCACCGAAATGGTCCAGCAGATCCATTCGTTTCGCGCCAACGGTGTGAGGTCGTTCCAGGCGTCGCGTACCTCGGACTCGGATTCGAGGACTTCCCGAAGGTCTCTCGGCACCCGGTGCACGACGCCGGTGGCAATCGTAGTTGTTGGCATCAGTCGCTCCTTACTGGTCTGCGAGCAACTGTCAGGTCGAACGGCTCAAGGACGAGTCACTCCAGTCTGACTGCGAATCGTACACTCGAACCAACCCTGTCCATGCTGGGAATCCAGCGGCGGTCACGTCGTCGCCGGCGACATCTGACGATCCCCTTCGCAAAGGCGGTTGTAGTCAGAAGGCTCGTATTACCCTCGAAGGAGGCGAACTCCGAATGGTCGACACTCCGTGGCTGCCGAATTCCCTGTCGGCCGCTTTTTCTCAACCGCCTGGAAGGAGTTCCCAACTCGAAGTCTGAGGAAGGATGCCGTTGACGAAAGTGCTGCTTCCTTTCAGACGTCCGTCTGCCGCTACCGGAGTGGTTTCTCCAAGCAGACCGTTGCTCACGGCGAATGGAACGCCAATCTGCGGGGACCATCCCAGGGGACCGTTGTCCAGCGGGTCGGCACAGTTCGAAAGCGTAACCTTGAAATCAAGCGGTCCGTTCGGCATCGGAATCGTCAGGCCGTATCTGGGCGGCTCGCCCGCGTTGACGTTCAGCACGGCGATCGGAAATGCCCCGAGTTCGCTGAGATCGATGTTCTCCTGACCGATGAGGTCGCAACTGTTCAGGCGGCCTTCCACCTGATAACTCATTGTGCCACCACCCGGCATTGTGCCACCACCCGGGGACTCCACCTTGTAGAAGGCCGGATACCCTGTCCCGCCGGGGATCCGGATCAGGTTGATGGTACCGGTCCAGCTCGCGTTCACGTGATTGCCGGTCCCGAGCGCGCCCTGATCGTAGGTGGCCGTGCCGTTGATCGGGCCGCTGTAAGTCGACGGCAGGTCGCAGGCATTCTTCGCGGTCAGTTTGTGCTTCACGATCCCAAGGGCGGACCCGCGCGGCGACGCGTTCGAGGTCGCGACGATCAGGCGCACCACGTTCTGGTCAGGCTTGTCCCGGCAGAAGACGACCGATGGCCTGGCCGACCAGTCTTCGTGACGCCAGGTTCCATTTGCCAGATGGATGAAGGCTTGGACGACTGCGCCTTGCCCTCCCCTTCCGGCGTTGGCAAAGGTCACGTGTTTCACCTTCGCATCAACGATCTTGACGTCGTTGTAGAAGGTCGAGAGCGGCGCGCGGGTCGAGGTCAGCAGCTCGAAATCCCTGCTGTCGGCGCCACCCAGCCGAATGTCCTTCTTCAACTTGGCGGGTTTCACTGCGAATCGGTCCCAGGCCGAGTCTTTGAAGGATCGGGCTTCAGGGAAACCGGGAGTGCCGACCGGGATCTGGTTCCACCGCTGCATGGCGAACCGCTTCCATGCGGCGGTGAGCCCGTCGCTCGGACCGGTCTCGAGAGCGCCCGCGAAGTCCTTGTCAGCCAGGGCATCGAATACCCGCACTATTCCCGCGACAGTTTCTTTTTTCCTCAGCGAATACCAGAACGGCCAAGTCTGGTAACCGGCCGTCGAATCGGAAGCAATCATCGAGGAAAACGGATGGACGATGCCGTACTTCCACAAGTGTTCGTACTGGTCCCGCGGATATACGAAATCCATTGCCCAATTCGCGGTGCCCTCGACCCACGTCGGTTGACGCTCGCAGGCCTTGTATCTGAATTGGACGGCGTGCATGAACTCGTGGGCCAGCACTGACCGGTTGGCAGTCTCCGGGATCATGATGAAGGACGAGACCGGACCGCAGTTGGATTGCCAAACCACCCCCGCAGTCAGTCCATCCGACCCCTGAAGGTCAGCGCTGCCGGGTGCGGTCAGGTAGATGTCAAGCTTGGAATCACCCGCCGGATCGCAGGCGGCACCCTCCGTATCGGTCACCGACCTGAACGCTCCCGTTAGCTTGGGCCAGATATTCCTGTCAAACTCGCGGGCGAGCGATTTCGCGCGCGCCCGCGCGCCGGGGCGTCCCGGACGTATCCAGAACCATGCATTCTTTGCCTCGACCCCCTTCCAGGCTCCCTGGATCGTTTCGACGCCGAGGCAACTGGGCGGTGCCTCGGCAGAAATCCCGGCCTCTCCGGTCCGCGCCAGCGAGATCCCCCGAGTATTTCCGCGCTGTCCACGGGGAGCCCAGGCACTCTGGCGATAGCGTGGCTGGAGGGTGAACGGCAATAGCGCCGCCTGCTCCACCGCGGTGAGGGTCGGGTAGGCACTGAGCAGGTCGGCGAAGATCACACCGGCCGGAGAGACCCCGGGGCCACGGAACGGGCGCGGCAGGCGCCTGTCCCCGTCGAGTGCGTAGAGCTCATAGAGGAGGGCCTTGCCCCGACTGAGTTTGCCGGCCGCCTCTGCCGCCTCGATCAACGCCCAGCTCGAACGATCAATCACCTCTAGCGGTTTGCCCGTCCGGCAGTCGTTCTTTTGCTTGCCGGGCGCCACGCAGGCGGTTAGTCGATACGTTCCCGGCGGGGTCGTTTCCGGCAACCCCACCTTCAGCTTGAGCCTCCGGAAACCCTGTCCGGGGATCTTCCTGACACGGGCGAAACCGATCGATTTGCCGGTAGGCGTGCTGCCTGCGGCGCCCAGGCGCACAGTCACCTTGACCGACCTGGCTTTCGTGCGGCTGCGATTCTTGAGGCTCACCTTCTGTTTGAAAGAGCCCCCGGCCGCTACCTTGGCCGGCCCGGAAACCTGGCTCAGGGCAACATCCGCCCGCGAGCCACCCTCCGCGACCCCCGTCACAACAACAAAGCCCACAATCAAAGTCAACAGAATGACAACAGATCGCATGCCTCAAGCTAGTAGGTCAACAACTCAACCACAAAACAGGCAGGTATTTCACTCGGCTCAGCGGCCCGGGAACCGGGTTGTAGAGCGCTTGCAAGGTCTAGTTCGGCTTGGCGGCGCTATGCCGATCGAGCGCGATAGTCGGACTATCTGGGGAGCTGCCTTCACGCCAGAGGATCGGCCCGACTGCGGCCCGCCGGTGAATCTCGAGCTTCCGGAAGACCGCCGACAGATGGGTCTCAATGGTTTTCTCTGAGAGAATGAGACGCTCGGCGATCTCACGATTTGTCAGCCCTTTGGTCACCAGTTGCGCCACTTCCAGTTCGCGCGAGCTGAGTGCTCCGATACCGGTCGGACTTCGACCTCGCTTGCCTCCGCGACCGACTCGGCGCCCCAGGCGTCGAAGTTCCCGCACAGAATCGTCTCGCAGGCGCGTCGCACCACAGGCAGCGAACTCCTGCTCAGCCGCCTCGAGCGCTTCGATTGCCTGATGCCGACCTTCCCCCGACAGGGCTCTCGCCGCAATCACATGGGCCCGGGCTGCCAGCAACCTGTCTCCGCTCTGCTCGGCAGCACTCGCAGCCTCCAGCGCGAATCGCTCGGCGATATCCGGCCTTCCGTCAGCCAGCTCCAGCTGGGCCGAAGCCATCGCCGCCTCACACAGGCGCCCACCGATCGGGGTCGCGGCGACCGCCTCTTGGGCTTGATCGGCCCAGGACCTGGCATTCTCGATTCGTCCCAGGTTCAGCGACGCCCGGGTCAGGATCTCGTACCAGCGCGAGCGAATCGGTTGCTCGCATATCGGGAGTTCCGCACCGCCTGCCGCGTCCAGCATCTCAGCGAGACACTCCTCTGGTCGGCCCTGCTCGAGACGGGTCTCGGCGAGGTGAAGGCGGGCGTGGGCGACGAAGTAGCCATCCCGGGTCTGATGCGTCGCGATGCGGCAGGCCTCTTCCCCACATTCGGTCGCGAATTCGATCTCGCCGGCCTGCCCGGCAATCCAGCCTCTGAGGGTCAACGTCCAGGCGATCCACTGGTCGATTCCGGAGATCCGGGCTGCGTCGATCAGGTGGTCGGCATCGTCTGCGGCCTGGGCGAGTTCGCCGCGCCAGGTGCGGGCGATCGTGCGGGAGATCGAGAGCGGGACGACGAGCTGCTCCTGGCCTGTGGCACGTGAAATGTCAAGCCCGCGGTCGGCCATCGCGCTGCATTCCTCCCACATCTCGAGCGACATCGCGGCCCACGCGACGCTGAAGACCCCCTCGAGCTGGGCGGCCAGGTCATCGTCGGCCAGCGAGCTCATCTGTCCGACCGCGCGTTTGCAGAAAGCCAGAGAATCGACTACCGCCCCCGAGTTGTAGCTGGCAAGGGCGAGTACTCCCGAGGTCGCAGCTTCGAGCGCCGGTTCGCCGGTCGCCCTTGCGGTGCGTTCCGCGGTCGCGGCGAACCTGTGCATCGCCTCGAAATCAGGCTCGTAGAGACAGTCAATTGCGGTGGCAATGCCAAGTTGCGCCGCTTCCACCGTCTCTGCCTCGTCGAGGTCGGCCAGGGTCCGGCGCAGCATTGCGGTCGAGTCCCCATGACGACCCAGCATGTGGCCGACGAGTGCGAGAAACGGCAGGATTCGGAGCCGCAGCGCTTCGAGCTCCGGTGGGAGCGTCTCCAGCACCTGCTCCAGCGTGTGTCGACTCTTCTCGAGCATCCCAGCCGACCCCTCCGCAGTGGCGAGGGCGACGAGCAGGC
>JBBRVF010000062.1:0-6735 GCA_038247145.1 Solirubrobacterales bacterium
GAGCTTCATCGACTGGATCTGGGCCGAGACTGCGAATGCGAGAACGCTCAGGGCAAACCAGCCGATCGCGACGAACAGGATCCACTTCAGCCACGGCCGTCGGCGGCGAGAGCGTTTTCGCGGATCGGGACGGTCGTCCGGCGGCGAATCCTGGCGGTAGACGGGATAAGGCACCTCATCGGCCGCGTCCCGCCGATCGCCGCGGGGCGGTTTCGCCTGCTCACGCTGCTTGCGGGCCTTGTCCTTGAGCGAGTCGAGGTCCGGCTTCCGGAATCGGGAGAATGGCCCCCGGCGCGAGCGGTAGACGTTGTACTCGGGACGATCGGAAGGTCGCTTGTCGTCGTCGGATGGCATAAAGGTCTAAGAATGGTGACTGATGACAGGAATTGAGACGATCGGGGCTGACCTGGGTGGGACGAATCTGGCCGTCTGCATACTCGGTGACGATTCGCAGACGCTCTGGGAGAATCAGGTTTCCTCCCGTGGTTATTCGCAGGAACAGGTCATAGACCTTCTCGTTCGAGAGGTCGGGCGGGCGCGTGAAGCCCGTCCCGGGGTGGCCGCGGTCGGGCTCGGGATACCGGCGAGGATCGACTTCGAAAAGGGTCGCGCGATCGACACGGTGAACCTCGACTTCGAGCAACTCCCGGTTCGAGACATGGTCGAGCAGCGAACCGGCCTGCCCACCTTCGTCGACAACGACGGCAACGTGGCGATGATGGCCGAGGCTCTCTACGGCGCCGCAAAGGGCGCCAGGAACGCCCTGATGCTCACTCTCGGCACCGGGGTCGGCGGCGGGATCTGGATCGACGGCAAGACTTACCGGGGGGCCAGCGGGGCGGCGGCCGAACTCGGCCATACGGTGGTCGAGATCGACGGGCCGCGCTGTCAGGGAAACTGCCCCGGCCGCGGCTGCATCGAGGTTTTCGCATCCGGGACCGGCATCGCCAGACTCGGAACCAAGGCGGCTGCCGACGAACCGGACTCCGCCCTGGGTCGGATCTCAGCCGGGGGGGCGACGATCACCGCGAAGGAGGTAAACGAAGCGGCGACGGACGGAGACCCGGTCGCGGTCGGCGTGGTCGAGAAGGTCGCCCACTACCTCGGCACGGCCCTGGTCTCGCTCTCGAACATTTTCGAGCCCGAAGTGATCGTGCTGGGCGGCGGGGCGATGGCCCTCGGCGACCTGCTGCTGGAACCGGTGCGCGGTGAGATCGAAAGCCATGCGCTGAGCCCGATGGATCGGACCCCTGTGGTGGCAGCCAGACTGGGCCCCGCGGCGGGGATGATCGGCGCGGCCGCGCTCGCCCGGCTCGAACTCGAGGCGGCCCGCTGATGCCCGGCCTGCTCACCGTCTGCCCGACTCCGATCGGCAACCTCGACGACGTCACCAAGCGGGTTCGCGAGGCGCTGGTATCGGCCGACTACATCGCCTGCGAGGACACTCGCAGAACCGGCAGGCTGCTCGAGCGGATGGACGTCAGTCCCCGACCGCGGCTGGTTTCTTACCACGAAGGCAACGAGGCATCGCGGGCGATCGAACTGGTCAAGCGGATCGAGCGCGGAGACCGGATCGCCCTGGTCAGCGACGCCGGCATGCCGGGAATATCCGACCCCGGCCACAAGCTGATCCGGGCCTGTTACGAGCGTGGGATCGAGGTGGTCGTACTGCCCGGGCCTTCGGTCGTCCCGGTCGCACTGGTGGCCTCGGGCCTGCCCTCTGACCGCTGGCGATTCGAGGGCTTCCTTCCGAAGCGATCCGGCGAGATGGAGAGGGTGCTGAACTCGACCGAGACGGTGATCGCCTTTGAGTCTCCGCGCAGGATCTCGAAGACCCTGGCCGCGCTCGCCGCCCTCGCGCCTGAGCGGGAAGCGGCCGTCTGTCGTGAGATGACCAAGCTCCACGAAGAGGTCAGTCGCGGCACTCTGTCCGATCTCGCACTGCGTTTCAAGGAGGATGTCAAGGGCGAGATCGTGTTGGTGATCGGGCCGGCTGACTCCGCCGGACACGGTCAGGACATGGCCTTCGCAGTCGAGGCGCTGAAGCGGCTGGTCCAGTCCGGGGCCCGTCCGCGTGCCGCAGCGACCGTCGTCGCAACCCTTACCGGCACCCGGGCCAACGATCTCTACAAGGCACTCACGGGGCGCGAAGCCCGACGATGAGCAGGATCGCCTTCGCGACCTGCGAACCACGTCAGCCGATGTGGGACGACGACCTCGCCGCGGCTGCCGTTCTGGGTGAGGCCGGCGTCGAGGTCGAATTCGTCGCCTGGGACGACCCGGCGGCGGACTGGCGCGGCTACGACCGGGTGATCGTGCTCTCGGCCTGGGACTACGATCGCCGGCTGGACGAGTTCCTCGACTGGGCGGATTCGCTGGGGCCGGAACTGCTCCGGAACACCCCCGAGATGATCCGTTGGAACGCCGACAAGCGCTACCTGGCCGAACTCGACGGCGCCGGTCTGCCGGTTCCGCCGACCCTGCTGGTCGCCCCTGGAGGCCGGGTGCCGGACCTCGACGGTGATTTCGTGGTCAGGCCGCTGACAGGTGCCGGCGCCCGGGACACCGGGCGCTTCGGTCGCGGGGCGAGGCCGGCGGCGATCGAGCTGCTCGCGGCGCTCGGCGAGCGCAACGAGATAGCGATGGTCCAGCCCTACATCGAGGAGATCGAGACCAACGGCGAGACTTCGCTGGTCGTGCTCGGGGGCCGGGTCGCCTGGGCCGTCAGCAAAGGGGCATTTCTCGACCCCGACTCGATCGTCGCGGCTGATCCGAGCGGCGCTGCCGCTGCCGAAAGGGATCGCAACCTGGTCCGCCTCACCGACCCCGATCCGGCCGAATCCGACCTTGCCCAGCGCACCGTCGCCTGGCTGGGGCCCCGCTTCGGGACCGTGCCGCTGCTTGCCCGGGTGGACATGGTGCGCACCGGCTCAGGATCCCCCGTACTCCTCGAGGTCGAGCTGATCGAGCCCTCGCTCTACCTGTCCTCTGCGGCCGGGATGGACCCGCCCGGCGCCGAGCTGCTGGCCGGCGCTGTGATCGCCGATCTGGGCTGAGCCGCCCTATGCTGGTTAACCCGTGAGTTTCTACGTAACCACACCGATCTTTTACGGCAACGGTGAGCCCCATCTCGGCCATGCCTACTCGACCATGGCGGCCGACATCCTTGCCCGTCACATGCGCCAGCGCGGGGAAGAGGTTTTCTTTCTCACCGGCACCGACGAGCACGGCGAGCCGATCGCCCAGGCGGCCGAGCGCGAAGGAATTTCGCCACAGGAACTGGTGGACCGCAGCGCCGAACAGTTCCGGGACATGGTCGCCAGGGTGGATTCGACCAACGACTTCTTTATCCGGACGACCGACCCCGGCCACATCGAAAGGGTCCAGCGCGTGGTCGAAACCGTCAGGGAGAACGGCTACGTATACCGCGGCACCTGGGTCGGCTGGTACTGCCCGCGCTGCGCCGACTTCAAGAACGAGAGTGAGATCGGACCGGGAGACACCTGCCCGGTCCACGAGATCCCCCTCCAGAAGGAAGAGGAGGAGAACTGGTTCTTCAAGCTGTCCGCTTTCCAGGAAGACCTCGAGAAGATGTACGTCGAGAACCCCGGCATGATCCAACCGGATTTCCGGCGCAACGAAGCCCTCTCTTTCATCCGCGGCGGACTCCGGGATGTTTCACTTTCGCGCTCCAAGCTGAATTGGGGGGTGCCCCTGACCTGGGACGCAGACCAGGTCATGTACGTCTGGTTCGACGCCCTGCTCAACTACTACACGGCGCTCGGCTACGCCCGTGAAGGCGAAGACCTCACCGACACCTTCTGGCCTGCGTCCTGGCACATTCTGGCCAAGGACATCCTCAAGTTCCACGCCGTCTACTGGCCGGCCTTCCTGATGGCCGCGGGCCTGGAGCCGCCGCAGCGCATGTTCATTCACGGCTACCTGCTGATGGGTGAGAAGAAGATGTCGAAGTCGCTCGGCAACGTGCTCGACCCGTTCGAAGTGATCGAGCGCTTCGGCGCAGACGCGCTGCGCTACTACTGCTTTCGAGAAGTCAGCTTCGGTCAGGACGGCTCGATCTCGACCGCCGGATTCGAGAGCCGCTACGAGACCGAGCTGGCCAACGACTTCGGCAACCTCGCCTCACGAACCCTCGCCATGGTCAGCCGCTACCGCGACGGGATTGTGCCCGAGGCCGAGGCGGACGCCGCACTGAGCGCCGACTTCGAGGGTCTGGTCGGCCGGGTCTCCGCTCTGCTCGACGAAGCCCAGATCGGTCAGGCGCTGGAGGAGATATGGGTTCTGGTCCGCAGGTTGAACCGTTACGTGGAAGAGAGCCAGCCCTGGGTTCTGGCCAAGTCCGAAGGCGATTCCGCCAGACTGGATCAGGTTCTCTACGGTCTGGTGGAAGGTCTTCGTATCCTCACGCTGCTGCTTCATCCGTATCTGCCGAACTCCTCCGCGACGCTGCTGGCGGCGCTCGGCCACGAGAAAGTTCATCTGGAGGATTTCGGTTCGCGTGCCGGTGGGTATACGGTCGAGAAGATCGACCCGCTTTTTCCCAAGCTCGATACCGCCGGTTAGAATCAGCCGGTCACCCAAACATCTTCTGGAGGAAACCGTGAGCGCGAAGCCCATAGCCGCAACAGTCACCTTTTTGACCGCCGTTCTGCTCACCCTCGCGGTCGCGCCGCTCGCCTCCGCGCTTGAGCCCGGGTCTGCGGCGGATTCAAGCCGCGCCACGAAGCTGGCGATAAAGATCAACTCGACCGACAGCAAGCCGAAGATCAAGGTTGGCCGCAGTCTCAAGGTGCTGGTCAGCTGCTCCAAGGACTGCCGCGCCAAGGCCAAAATCAGGCTGAAGACCCCGATCAACCGGCTGAATGTGGGCGGCTCGCAGCTTCTGACTGCCGGAGCCGTCTGGACCACCGGGATCCGGCTGACCAGCTTCGGCCTGCGCTACCTCAAGAAGAACTACCGCAAGTCGACCCTGAGGGTCGCCATCCGCGCCAAGGACACGGCTACGGGCCAGTTCGCGGAGAAGACGAGAGTCTTCCGCTTCTACAGGTAGGGCTTCGACACTTGGTCGATACCCACTGCCACCTGAGTCGCTGCGAGGGGTCGCCTGAAGAGATCGTCGGCCGGGCCTCCGGGGCCGGCCTGACGCGGCTGCTGACAGTCGGGCTGGACGAGCAAAGCAATCGTGAGCAGATCGCACTGGCCGAAGCCTTCGACGAGGTCTACACCGCGGTCGGGCGGCACCCCAACGACACCGACGGCTACGACTCCGATGCGGCTGCGGACATCCTCGAACTCGCCGCCCACGACAAGGTTCGTGCGATCGGCGAGACCGGCCTCGACTTCTACCGGGAAACGGCCGACCCGGAGAACCAGCGCCCGGCTTTCGAATCGCAGATCGGGATCGCGCTGGAGACCGACCTGCCGCTGGTGATCCACCTTCGTGACCGGCAGGGCAGCGACCAGGCTGCTGCCGAGACCTTCTCGATGCTCGATGCCGCCGGCAGCGGGCTGACCGTGATCCTCCACTGCTTTTCGGTGCCGGAGCGGGTCGAGCAGGCGGTCGAGCGCGGCTGGTATTGCTCCTTCGCCGGCAATATGACCTATCCGGCCAACGGCGAGCTGCGCGAGGCGGTCACGAGTGTGCCCGACGAGTTGATCCTGGTCGAGACCGACGCGCCCTACCTCACGCCGCAGTCCAGGCGCCGCCACCGCAACGAGCCGGCAAACGTGGTCGAAACCGCATCGCTGCTTGCGGAGCTTCGCGGCAGGACGCCCGAGGATTTCGACCGGATCGTCTCCGAAAACGCCGGCCGGCTCTTCGGCTGGTGAGGCTTGGCCAGAACTTCCTCGCTGATCCGAACCTGCTCGAGGCAATCGTCAGAGATTCCGGCCTCGGAGCGGACGACTGCGTGTTTGAAGTCGGCGCCGGGGAAGGCGTGCTGACCGAGAGGCTCGCCGCGATCGCGGCGAGCGTCCATGTGATCGAGATCGACCGCGGCCTGGAGCCATGGCTTACCGCTACGGCGGCCTTGCCGAACGTCAACCTCATCTGGGCCGACGCCGTGCGCTTTGATTTCGGCTCGCTGCGGCCGGAGCCGACGGCGATGGTCGCCAACCTGCCGTATTCGGTGGCCACCCCGGTGATCATGCGGACGATTCTCGAGCTTCCCTCGATCGGCCGCTGGACCGTGATGGTGCAGCGGGAGATCGCCGACCGGCTCCGGGCCGAGCCGGGCTCGAAGACCTACGGCGCACCGTCGGTAATGGCCCAGCTGGCCGGCCCGGTGAAGATGATTCGCAAGGTCAGCCGCACCGTCTTCCGCCCGCCGCCGAGGGTCGATTCGGCGATCGTGTCGATCGAGCGCCATGGACCGGGGCCGGACGAGACGATCAGGCGGGTGGTCAGGGCGGCCTTCAGCCACCGGCGAAAGGCGCTGCCCCGCTCGATGGACATGGCGGTGCCAGGCCTGCTGGCGCCGGCCCGCGAGGCCCTCGAGGCGCTCGGACTCGACCCCGGGCTTCGAGCCGAGGCACTCACCCCGCCGCAGTTCGCCGAGCTTTCGGGGATCATCGGGGGACGGCTGTCGTAGCACCGGAGTCATGGACACTTACACCGCACCCGCAAAGCTCAACCTCTGCCTTTATCTGGGGCCGCGGCACCGCGACGGCTATCACGAGCTGGCTTCGATCTTCGAACCGCTCACTCTTCACGAC
>JBBRVF010000063.1:0-6688 GCA_038247145.1 Solirubrobacterales bacterium
CCGGCCGGCCTTCTTCTCGCGCATGTATGGCAGCACGAGCTGGGTGAGCCGGGCGAGCCCGAACAGGTTGACCTCGAACTGGTAGCGGGCGTCCTCGAGCGTCGTATCTTCCATCGCGCCGTATGAGCCGAAGCCGGCGTTGTTGATCAGCACGTCGACCCCGCCGCTGTCGGCAGCAATTTTCTCGACTGCTGCGACGATGTCTTCGTCCTTGCTGATGTCCATTGCCAGCGCGGTCGCGCCGAGCGCCTCCAGGTCGGCCATACGATCGACCCGACGGGCGGCGACGTAAACCGTGTAGCCGTCGGCCAGCAGTTTTTTCGCGGTCTCTTTGCCCATTCCGGAAGATGCTCCGGTAATCAAGACTGTCTTGCTCATTCGATTCCTCCTGGCTTCTTGGCTGCTCGCGACACGTTCCCCGGCTGTCCCGAGCATTTTTCTGAGAATTACCGTATAGCGGCGGGCGCTATGGTGGGTGCAGATGCGGAGCAAACAGGTGAAGCTGAGGAGTGGGCCGCCGGCCTTCGGCGGCATCTACGGCATGGGTGCGATCTCGCTGCTTCTGCTGATCGCGATTCTGGTTTTCGTGCCCTGAAGCTTCGCCGACCGGACTTGACCGTCGGTGCGGGGCCTCTCAGGCCCGCAGGGCCTCGAGCAGAGTCAGGAGGGCGGCCAGGGTTTCCCGGCGGGCTTGCTCGGCGTCCTCGGCGACGGCGACATACATCGCGCCTTCGTTGAGTGCGCCGAGCAGAAGGTGGGCGACCGGGGCGACCGGTTGCTTGCGAATCGAGCCGTCCTCGATTGCCGCGGTGATGCCGGCGACGATCAGCCCGAGCCCGTAGCGCTCGCTGATCTGGCGCCACTCCTCCCAGCCGAGCACGCCCGGTGCGTCGAGTGCGGCGATCTGCCTGAACTGCGACTCCAGGACGGCATCGATCAGGACCTCGGCCCCTTCCGCCAGAGCGCCGAGGGGATCGGTCGGGTCGGCTTCCGCAATCCTGGCCGCAATCCGCCCGATCAGTTCCTGCTCGACGCTCTCGAAGACCGCCGCGAACAGTTCGCGCTTGTCGGCGAACTGGTGGTAGAGCGCTCCGCGGGTGACGCCGGCGGCCTGCGCAAGCTCCCCGGTGCCGACCCCGGCGTATCCGCGCTCGCCAAAAAGAGGCGTGGCCGCAGCGATGAGCGCCGCGCGAGTCGCGGCGCTTCTATCGGCCTGTCTCCTGGGTTCAGCCATTTACATACATACTGTCTGTATTATACTGCGGACAACTGTAATCAAGCGTCTGGAGCCTTTCATGAATGACCTCGCAACAAGCACGATCGACCTTCCCGGCGGAGCTGTCGAGATCAGGGATTCCGGCGGCGACGGACCGCTGGTCGTCTTCGTCCACGGGTTCTTCGTCGACGGCAGGCTCTGGGATGAGGTGTGGCCAGCTGTCGCTGCTGCGGGATATCGCTGCGTGATGCCGAACCTGCCGCTCGGTGCCCACCGCCTGCCGCTCGACGAGGATGCCGACCGCAGCCCCACCGGCCAGGCCCGCCGGGTCGGCGATCTGGTGAGCGCGCTCGGGTCCGATCGCGCGGTGATCGTCGGCAATGACTCCGGGGGAGCGGTGTGCCAGATCCTCACCGCCGAGCAGCCCGAGCTCGTCGATCGCCTGATCCTCACCTCGACGGATGCCTTCAACCACTTCCCCCCTACGGCACTTAAGGTTCTGCCACTGCTGGCCAGGTCCACCACCCTCCTGCGACCCGTGCTCTGGTCGCTGACCCGTAAGCCGATGCTCAGCAAACGCATCCCCTACTCCTTCGGCCAGGTCTCGAACAGGCCGATACCGGATCACCTGGCGGACAAGTGGTTCGCCCCGGCCTTCGAGGATGCCGGCGTGTTTCGCGACGTGGCCGGCTTTGCGGCCGGAATGAAGCCGAGCCTGACCCTGGACGCCGCCGGGAAGCTCAAGAGCTTCCCGCGCCCGGCCCTGATCGCCTGGTCTGCCGACGACAGGTTCTTCCCGGTCTCGGACGGGGAAAAGCTCGCCTCGACTATTCCGCAGGGCCGCTTCGTACTTATCGAGGACAGCTATACGTTCTCCATGCTCGATCAGCCCGAGGCGACGGCGGGGGCCATCGTCCCGTTCCTGGAGGAAACCGAATAGGACGTCGTCCTATCGCTGCGTTTCGGTGGCGGGCACCGGCTCGGTGAGCGGTATCCCGGTGCGCCGGAGGTTGGCAAGTGTTGCCAGCACGAGAAAGGCGGCCAGGATGGCGAAGGCGATGTCGCCGCTGCCCCTCGAGATCGCGTGGCCGACCAGCGGGATGACCACGATCGGCAGCAGCAGGGCGACCAGGGTCATCAGGGCGAGCGGTTCGGCGGGCTCTTCCGGGTAGAGGTCCTGAGCTTCGGTGAGCGCGGTGGCATACGGGATACCGAAGCCCACCGCAAGCAGTACCGCCGCGCCGAATGCGGTGCCGACGACCGGGTCGATCGCGACCGCCGCGAGGCCGACCGCCGCGAGGCCGAGCGTGCCGCAGAGCAGCGTGTGGCCGAGTCCGCTTCCGGCGAGGCGTGCACCCGAGGCCCGGGCGGCGGCCGAGAGCCCGAACAGGATGAAGGAGGCGAGACCGGCCAGCGTCTTGGAAACGTCGCCGTCGCGTGAGAGGTACTCGATCAGCCAGGCACCGAGGATCATCGGCACTCCGTAGATCGAGATGAACATCAGCGCCAGCCGGTAGACCCGGGCGTGGTGGAAGGCCAGCCGAAGGAAGCCGGTGGCTCGCCTTTCGGGGAGCGGAGCCGAGGTCGCTCCAGGCGGAATCGTCACGAAAGCGACCGCTCCGAGGGCGGCGCTGATCAGGAAGCCGACCCGCCAGTCTATCCCGGCGTCGGAGAGAAGACTGCCAGTGAGCAGGGCTCCGGCAATACCGAGCTGAATCGAGGCGCCAAAGACCCCGAGCAGCCGGACTCCACCGACATCGCGGGCCCAGACGACGCCAACGGTCGTCGTCAGAGCGAAGCCGAGTCCGGGGAGGATCCGGCCGACCGCCATCCCGGCGAAGACCGGAGTCAGAGCGAAGATCAGGTTGCCCAGGAAGACCAGCCCACAAGCGAGCCGCAGGCCACGCACGAGACCGATCTTTTCCCCGAGCTGCGCTGCGAAAGCAAGGCCGATCACGTTGGCTCCGAAGAACAGCGTGCCGGCGATCGCTCCGATCATCGCCAGGGATACGTCGAATTCAGTGGCCAGCTCGGAAACGACCGGCCCCACATTTCCGGCACACCAGGCACCGGAGAGCGCAATCAGCGCCACGGCCGCCGTGACTCTGAAGCCCGGTGAATCCTGCTTGGCGGAATCCATTGCGGCTGAGTCTTTCAGCGCCAGAGGATTCCCGACGGCCGCTTGGCGGTCGGGGCGGCTTCTATCAGCCGGTGACTCGGCCGACCTTGCGACCCGAGACGACTACCTGAACCCGGCGGTCCGACCTGGAGACGGCAAAGGCCGTTCGGCCGCGGCTGCTGGCCCTACCGCGGAAGACGACCTTTCCGGCGGCCCTGGCGACCACCGACGCGCGCGGCTTCGACTTGCTGACCACGCACTTCAACTTACGACCGGAGACGCGGCACTTGACCTTCACCTTCGCGGTCGTTCCACGGGGTCCGCGCTGACCCCTGGGACCGGCTGGGCCGGCTTCGCCCGGGCTGCCGTTGCTTCCGGCCGGACCGGTGGCTCCGGCCGGACCGGTGGCTCCGGTTCCCCCCGTGGCTCCCGTGGCTCCCGTCGCGCCGTCCATCACCGGGTAGACCGCGCCCGATTCGGCGACCTCGAAGGCGTCGCTGCCGGCGGCGAGAACCGCACAGGTCAGACGCTGACCCACGTCTGCCCCGGTCAGCACGTAGGTGCTTGCCGTCTGGTCGGCGATAGTGCTGCCGTCACGCCGCCATTCACGACTGAACGAAGATGCGCCGGTCCAGGATCCGTCGCCACAGGTGAGCGTCTGCCCGACCGAGGCCGTTCCCGACAGGGCCGGGCGGACCCGGTTGCTCGGGGCAGTCAGCTTGATCAGCCGCCGCAGGTCAGCGTGACCGATGTGGCCTCCACCGTCCCTGGTTCCGCTAATAGCCCAGAGCTCGCCTCCGGGCAGCAGTGCGAGTCCCGACATGTCGGTGCTCGAGCGGCTGGCGGAGATCGGAACGGTGGCCAGAACCGTGCGGTCGGCGGGGCCGATCGCGTTGTCGACGTTGGCCGGATCGTCGAGCCTGGTGACCGTCGCGGTCGAGATGTTGTTGTTCGGGTTGGCCTCGACGGCGATCAGATCTCCGTCACCGGCCAGCGCCAGGTCGAGGATGAAGTCGCCGGAAGCGATGCCGGTCACAGGAACCTCCTCAAAGGTCCCGGCCCCGACGTTGAAGCGGTAGATCGTATTTGCGGCGGCCGAGGATCCGTAGACCGTCTGGCCGTCCGGGGTGACAACGACTCCGGACATGCGACGGGTGGTCCCGGGAACGTCCTTGACCGATCCGACAACGGCGCCGGAAGCGTCCAACCTGGCCAGCTCGAAGGCGTTGTCCTCGCTGACGACCCAGCTGCCACCGCCGGGCGCCGGAGCGACATCCTGCAGCACCTTGCCGGCCGCTGCTCCGGAGGCCGTCGCTCCAGACTTCAGGGGCGCGTATCCGCGACCCCCGACTTCCGCGGAGAGGACTCGCGTCGGCACGGTGCCGTCAACGGTCGCGATCTCGCTGTCGGAGAAACCCGAACCGAGTCCTCGAACGTTGAAGTAGGGCGTCCCTTCGCCGCGCGGAATCAGCCGCTCGGACGGCAGCAGCGCCGTATCGCTGAAGCGATGCAGGGTGAAGAACGCAGCGTTGCCCTGGGTGTCGGCGACATCTTCGTTGGCGACAACCACGTAGCCGCGCCTCGTATTCGCCTTGACCCCTTCAGGCGCTTCGCCGGTCGGAACGTGGCTGATCAGTCGGGGGAAACGGGGCTGGCTGATGTCCCAGGTGGTCAGCGACTCGGTTCGCTCTCCAAGGACCAGCAGGTACTCGGTATCTCCCTGGGTGAAGGTGTCCATTCCCTCGGGCTCGGAGCCCTTGTTGGTAAGCGTATTGCGGCCATCGCCGAGGAATCCGTAGTCGGCTGCCGCAGGGTCGAAGATCGCCCCGGTATCGCTGACAAGCGATCCGTCGGGGTTGTGGATCGAGAAGTCCCGCGTCCCGCCCGCTGAGCCGTCTTCGCCTTCGTTTGCGAGTGCGATCAGGCTGCCGTCGGCAACCCACTTGACCGTATCGGGCTGACGCTCGCGGGTGATCTGGGTGTCAAATGACAGCGAGATCGGATTGTTGTTGACCGTATCGGCGAAGAAGGTCGAGCTGCCCGGATCCTTGAGATCGGTATCAAGCAGGGTCGGACTGACGGTCGGATCGGTGAGGTCAAAGACCGCGATCCGGTTGGCCTCCTGAATCGAGCCGACCGCCTGGTTGCTCTTGCTGATGTCGACGAATTCGGGCTGGGCCTGTTCTCCCTCGGCCGCGAGGAAAGGTGCGGGTAGCTTGACCAGGTCGAATGCCCAGTTGGCCGGATCGGGATCGGAGGTGTCGGCACGGATGAATCCAGCGACGCCGCCCGGCGTCGGATTGCTCGCGGTAATCGGCTGGCCGAATTCGCGGTCATTTTCAACGGCGACAAGGGCGCGATTGCCGTCGGGACTGACCGCAACCGAATCGGGGACCTCGAGCAGGGGGTCGGTACCGGGCGTCCCGGTCGGTGCCCCGGCGATTCCGGTCACCGGATCGTTGTCGGTGAACAGCACAGTCCGCACCGGGCTCAGGTCAGATGCGTCGAGGATCACGATGCCGTCCGGAGGATCCACCGTCGCGTCGGCCGCTTCGTAGGACCCGTTCGCGTTGCTGTCAACGTTGTTGTTCTTGGCGTTGAACGGAGCGATCACATACTGGTCGCGCACCAGGGCGATCGAGGTCGGGCCCGGTTCCGTATTGGCTACTGCCACGCCGAATGTCGGCGGTCCTGCGGGAGTGGAAAGCTCAAGTCCGTTGCTGGTTCCGTTACCGAGGTCGATCGCCGGCACCGTGTCGAGGTCGGCCAGTATGGCGCTCTGAACGGGAGAGTTCAGGTTGCTCATGTCGTAGCGCACGATGCCCTTGCCCTGGGTTCCAACGATGAAACTGCCGTCAGAGGAGATGTCGACGATCTCGTTCGGGGCATTGCCGAATCGTTCACCGTGAGTCAGATCGAAAGATGCGACTGCGATCGAGGGGACCGCGAAGAAGACTGCGAGGGCGGCGAGGATAAGGGTCAGAATGGACTTGAGACGAGGCAACTGAGCTCCCTTTTGTGGATTGACTGAGCGCGAAGCTAGCAGCGCCGAATCCCTGCCACAAGGCCGTTTTCAAAGGTTTCACAGAAGGGAAACAGAGTGTTCACAATTGCTTCCGGCAAGCCGGTTCCGAAGCAGCGTCAGCAATCACCCGAAAAGCGCTATGGGTCCGTTTAGCGAGTCGTTAGTGTCCTGTCGCATGCCAGGGGGCAATTTCAACGAACGTGTCTTCGAAGGCCGGAGCGCCGGGGCCGGCGACGCTCAGCTTGAAAGCCCGCCGCAGCGTCAGGGCTGGAGGCTCTACCAGACGATCCGCTACCTGCTGCGCTGGCTGCGCTGGTGGGCCCGACTC
>JBBRVF010000064.1:0-6674 GCA_038247145.1 Solirubrobacterales bacterium
GGGACAGCGCCGTGGCGCTCCCGATCGGCAGGCCGCCGCGTCCAAAGCCCCTGCCGGAAATTTCCATGTGGCAATGGTACGGAAAGACTTTCACCGGCAGTAAAGAACCGGTGACCGCCCGAAAAACTGGCGTCTGCGGGGGCTCGTGGCGACCGCCCGACTGGGCATATACTCGAACGATGGCATGGAATGTGGTCATCGCAGGCGGTGGGTTCGCCGGGGCAAACGTCGCCCGGGAGCTGGAGCGTCTGCTTCCGCAGCAGTCGGCTCGGCTGGTTCTGGTCAATGACGTCAACTTCATGCTCTACACGCCTTTCCTTCCCGAGGCGGCGGCAGGCACGCTGGAGCCGAGGCACGTGGTCACGCCGCTCCGCGACATGATCCATCGGGCGAACCTGAAGCTCGGCGCGGTCGATTCACATGACCCGGTGGCGAAGACGGTCGGAGTCCGCGGCCACGGCGGTGAGACCGAGACCCTCGAATACGACCAGCTGGTCCTGGCGCCCGGATCCATCTCGAGGTTCCTTCCGGTACCGGGCCTCAGCGAGTACGCGGTCGGTTTCAAGAGCCTTGCCGACGCGATCTACCTCAGAAATCATGTCATCGAATCGCTGGAGAGAGCCAACGCGACCGAAGACGAGGCCCTCCGGGATCAGTTTCTCACCTACGTTTTCGTCGGCGGTGGCTATGCCGGACTTGAAGCGCTGGCGGAACTTCAGGACTTCGCCGCCGACGCGATGAGCGACTATCCCCGGGCCAGACTCCACGGCATGCGCTGGGTGCTGGTGGAGGCGGCCGACCGGGTGATGCCCGAGATCGACGCCGACCTCGCCGACTATGCCCTTCGGGAGCTTCGTGGCAGAGGAATCGACGTAAGACTGGGCACCACACTGACCAACGTCACCGCGGAATCCTGCGAGATATCCACCGGTGAGGTCATGCCGACCAGAACTGTCGTCTGGACCGCCGGCGTGGCACCGCATCCCAGTCTCAAACGGCTCAGCGTGCCGCTCGACGAGCGCGGCCGGGTACCGGTCGACTCCTCGCTCAGGGTCGAGGGCATGAACGGGGTGTGGGCGCTGGGCGATGCCGCGGCCGTTCCCAACCCGAACGGCGGCCTCTGTCCGCCGACCGCCCAGCATGCGGTCCGCCAGGCTCCGGTCGTCGCCAGGAACATCGCCGCCGAGTTCGGGATCGGGAGTCCGCGCACCTTCGATTACAGCGACAGCGCCTCTTTCGTAAACCTCGGCCGCTACAAGGCCGTAGGCAAGGTGGGCAACCTGAAATTTCGGGGTTTCCCCGCCTGGTGGATGGCCAGGACCTACCACATGAGCCAGATTCCGGGCTTTTCTCGGAAGGTTAGGGCGGTAATCGACTGGACCGCCAGCCTGCCCTTCCGCCGTGACCTTTCCGAGGTCGGATCGATCGGCAAGCCGGGAGTGCTCAGCCCCGAGAAGTACGAGCAGGGCGGCTCTCACCGACCGGTGGAGTAGCTGGTGGGATACGAGTTCGTCTTACTGGCGGTCGTATTCGGAGTGGTCACCGGGATCGTCGGCGGGTCCAAAGGCGGATCGTTCATCCTCTGGTTCGCGGTCGGCACCGTTCTGCCCGGTTTCGGACTGGCCGCCGCGATCCTGATGCGCAACGAACAGAGCGAGCCCGAGAGGCAGTGTCCGCAGTGCGGCAATACGGTCAAGCTCTATGTCCAGATCTGCCCCCGCTGCGGGAACGAGCTCTATCTGCCAGACCCGTCAGAGGTCAGGATGCCTCCGCCGAAGAAGAACCGCTTCGACACGGAGTGAAGCTCAACGCAGCCGGGCTCAGCGCAGCCAGGTTCGCATGATCGCGTTGGCGAATCCGACTCCGTAGCGAAGGACGGCCGGCTTCTTGGAGCTGCCGTGGAGTCGCTGCTCGACCGTCACCGGCACCTCCTTCGCCGGGATGCCGCGCTTGATCGCCTCGATCATGAACTCGGAGGTGTGGAACTGCTCCTGCTTGAGCACCAGCTGAGGTAGCACCGTCGTCCTCACCGCCCGGTAGCCGTTCGAGCAGTCGGTCACATGGGTCCGGGTGATCATCGAGACCATGCGGTTGAAGAAGACGATGCCCATCTCCCTCGCGAAGTGGTTCTTGTCTGCCTGGCCGAGGACCCTCGATCCATGAGCCACATCGACTTCGCCGTCGAGCACCGGCTGGACCAGGTCCGGCATCTGGGAGGGCAGGTGCTGACCGTCGGCGTCGAGGGTGACCACGATCGTCGCCTCCGAATCGACCATCAAGCGGTATCCAGTGCGCAGCGCGGCGCCCCCACCGCGGTTGACCACGTGCCGGGCCACCACCGCCCCGTGAGCTTCGGCGACCTCTTCCGTGCCGTCCCTGGAGCCGTCGTCCACCACGAGGACAGCCGTCTGGATCCCGCAGACTTCGGGCTGAATCTGCTCCAGCACGTAGCCGATGTTGTCGGCTTCGTTGAAGGCGGGGATGACCACGGCGATCCGGTTGCGGAAGAGCTTGCGATGGCCTTCCAGCCTGAACTGCTCGGAGGCGATGCCCTCGAGCACGGCCGATATCTGGCGTGTATTGCGCCCGCTCACCGACAGCGCCCGGATTGACATCAGGAAAAGGAAGATGATCGCGAAGACGGCCAGCCCGAGGATGCGGCCTCCGTTGCCCCGTTCGAAGGAGAGTGCCGAGAGCACCCGGTCGGTCAGTTCGGTCCCTGAAACGAGCGCCAGTTCCAGTCCGGTCACCAGCAGAATCAGCACGTCGGCGTTCCTTAGCTCCTTTCGCCTGAGGACGGCGAAGGCGAGGATTGCCAAGGCCAGGACCAGGCCGGTCGCCCGAAGCGCGGTCAGCTCTGCCGGGAAAATCGAGGCCAGGGTCATGGCAGCGGAGTGGGAGGGTTCGTCGTCAGCATGGGTTCGTCGTCAGTCTGCGGGTGCCGCAGCGGGTAGATCGTCGTCCCGGTCGCCCCGGAGTCGCGCGATCGCTCCGGCCAAGGCTATTGCCGCCAGCGGCAGAACGAGGGTCATCAGGATTTCGTTGCGGCGAGGGGGCGCCAGTGTCGCCGCGCCGATCGCCGTGACTGTGAGGATCGGCAGGCCCATCGCGATCGCCTCCCAGCGCCGACGCCAGGCGAGCAGGGCCAGTCCGGCCAGGCCCGCGAGCACCAGCAGTACCTGGACCACCCGGCCGGCTGTGCTCGACATCGCCTCGCCGACTCCGGAACTCCACATCCGCCAGACCTTGCGTACGGTCATCGCCGAATAGCCGAGCGGATTCTCGCTGAGGTAACGGTCAAGGTTCTCCCTTCCGACCTTGCCAGGGCGGCATCCCGGGAGAGCTCCGGATACTCGTCTGCGACCCGGTCGAAGAGGGGGACCGGATCGATCGTGTCGAGTTCATCCGAGCCGGGCTCGAGGCTCTCCCCGGTGAATCGTTCGTGAAGGTCGGCCTTCACCCGCTGGTACTCGCCGTCAGCGGGCAGGTTTGTCCCTACGTAGAGCGCTTTGCCGCTGCCGGTCGAGATCGGCACCACCCGGTCGAGCTGAACGTAGTTGTGGACGGTCCACGGGATGATCGGGATCAGCACTGCCGCGAGGAAGACCACCGTCGTCACCAGGGCACGACCCGCACCGGCCGCGATCCACCTCCTGACCAGTACGAAGAGCGTGAATGCCAGCGCCACGAACAGGTATTCGGGCCGGATCAGCGCGGTGAGACCGAACAGCAGGCCGGGCAGGACCCAGGGCCAGATTGACGTCTTCGAATCCGCCCAGATCAGCGCAAGTATCCCGGCGGGCAGGGTGAAGATCGCAGGGGGTTCGCTCATCAGAGCACCGGTCGAATGGATGAAAGGCGGAAAGAGCGCGATCATGCCGGCGGCGATCAGGGCTGCCGGCCTGCTTGGCGTGAGCCGCAGGGTCAGCAGGTAAACGATCAGGATCGCGGCGGTCCCCAGCAGCGCCTGGACGCCGCGCCCGACGCCGTCGCGAACACCGCCGGTCACGTAGTAGGCGCCGGCGTAGAGCAGCGGAGCGCCCGGCGACCAGTCGCTCGGGGTCTCGAAGTCCTCACCGCCGTAGCTGCCTTCTTCGTAGAGCGACACGGCCAGGGCCCGATAGGCGAAGGCATCGTCGCCGGGGTCGGCCAGCGGATTGACGACCTGGTCCATCCTCAGGCCGAACCCGACTGCGACGATCAGCGCAAGCAGCACCAGGGAGGTGCGCCCGTGGCGGTCGGCTGCGGCGATCAGGCGCTCGCGTTTCGATGTCCCGGTCTTATCCATGAGAGCCGGTCAGGGTATGGCAACCGCTTGTTCCCGGCGCTCCGGACGCCGGATCAGCAGCGAGGCTGTCAAGGCGATCCCGACTCCGCTCAGACTCGAAACGACCGGCCAGAGGGCGAGCGCCCGTCGGGGCGAAGCGACGAATATCACGCCGATCACGGTCGCCCCGACCAGCAGCAGGGCGATGATCCGGAACTCGTAGGGGCGACTCCGGGCGAGCGCTGCGAGTCCGACCAGCGAGAGCGCGGCGATCAGCCAGTGGAGCACCTTGCCAGGCACCCGGTCGGTCAGCTCGGAGCGTCCGCGCCACCAGATGCGATGGGCCTTGGCGGCGAGAAAGGCCGAAAACGCCACCGGGTCCTGCCGGAACTCCTCCAGGTACTGCTGCCTTCCCATCAGGGTCAGGGCTTGGTCCGTCGGAACTCCCGGGTGGCTGCGGGCGGCCATCAGCCTAAATACGACATCGGGCGGAGCGGCTGCCGCATCTGCCCCGGTTCGCCGCTCGACTAGCCGCGAAAGCGACGGGTTCGCCTCCAGGAGGCGCGGCGTCACTTCCTGCGGGTCCCCTCCCGATGGCAGGTAGCTGCCCGAGAACACCGTCTGTCCGGCGCCGGTTGAGATTGGCACCAGCCGTCCCAGCTCGGCGTAGTTGCGGGCAGTCCACGGGGCGATCACGACCAGGGCAGAGATCATCAGGATCCCCGCCGGAAACAGAGGCCGCATGCCCCCTTTGCGGAGGAAGGCGAGCGATACGGCGACCGCGAGCAGGGCCGTAATTGCCAGATACTCCGGCCTCACCAGAGCAGTCAGGCCGAGTACCAGGCCGGGGGCCACCCAGGCAAGGAGGGTGCCGGAGTCACGGGCCCTGAGCATGAGCAGCACGGCGCCGACGATCAGGGTTCCGGCCAGCGGTTCGGTCAGCAGCATGCCGGCGTCGTTGATCAGGGTCGGATAGAACGCGAGGGCGCCGGCCCCGGTGAGCCCCGCGGCGGTCCCGCCGAAACGCAGTCCTAGCAGATAAGTCAGCGGGATCGCCGCGGCACCGATCAGCGCCAGCAGGACGCGGGCGAGCCTGACATCGTCTCCCGCCAGGGTGAAGATCCCCCCGACCAGCAGCGGCAGGCCGGGGGAGTAGTTGCTGGCTGCCTGAGCTTGCGGCGGAGTTCCCGGGCCGGCCTGTTCGAACTCTCCACGCTGCTCGAGGCCTCGGGCGATCCGCTCGTAGGCAGCCGAGTCGGGCAGGTTCGATTCGGATCCCTGCCAGGCAGCGTCGAGACGAAGGCCGAGCCCGGCCGCGACGATAAGCATGAGGACGATCAGGCGCACGAAGCCGATCCTAGAAGGGTGGCGGTTCCGGTAACCTCAACGGTCTCATGCGAATACTCATCCTCGGTGGCGACGGCTACCTCGGTTGGCCCACGGCGATGCGTTTTTCGGCCCGTGGACACGAGGTTTCCGTGGTCGATAACTTTGCCCGGCGGCGCTGGCACCTGGAGCAGTCAACTGACTCGCTGACGCCGATCCTCCCCCTGGGAGACCGGATCGAGGCCTGGCGCGAAATATCCGGCAAGACGATCGAGTCGCGCATCGGCTCGGTCGAAGACGGAGAGTTCCTCGACGAGATCGTCGCCGAATTCCTGCCTGAGGTCATCGTCCACTACGGCCAGCAGCCTTCCGCTCCGTACTCGATGCGTTCGCGACAGACCGCAGTCGAGACCCAGCGAACCAACGTGATCGGGACGCTGAACCTGCTGTTCTCGATGCAGGCCTACGTGCCCGACGCCCACCTGATCAAGCTCGGCACGATGGGGGAGTACGGCACGCCGAATATCGACATCGAAGAGGGCTACATCGAGATCGAGCACAACGGCCGTAGCGACACCCTGCCTTTCCCGAAACTTCCCGGTTCGCTGTACCACTGCTCGAAGGTTCACGACTCGACCAACATCCACTTTGCGACCAGGATCTGGGGCCTGCGGGCGACCGACCTCAACCAGGGCGTCGTCTACGGGATCGAAACGGACGAGACCGCCCTCGATCCGCGTCTGGCCACTCGCTTCGACTATGACGAGACCTTCGGTACGGTCCTGAACCGGTTCTGTGTCCAGTCGGTGGTTGGTCACCCGTTGACCGTCTACGGCAGCGGCGGACAGACTCGCGGATACCTGAACATCAAGGACACGCTGCGCTGCGTGGAGCTGGCGGCCCTGACCCCGGCCGATCGCGGTGAATTCCGCGTCTTCAACCAGTTCACCGAGCAGGTCTCGGTTCGCCAGCTGGCGGAGATCGTCCAGAAGGCCGGCGCCGAGGTCGGCCTGTCGGTCACGGTCGACTCCATCGAGAACCCCCGGGTGGAGCTGGAGGAGCACTACTTCAACGCCCAGCA
>JBBRVF010000065.1:0-6603 GCA_038247145.1 Solirubrobacterales bacterium
CGAGTGGGGGATCTCGATCGACTGGAATCGCGAGCTCGCCACCCACACCCCGGAGTACTACCGCTGGACCCAGTGGATATTTCTGCAGCTGTTTCGCGAGGGGCTGGCCTATCGCACCCAGGCCCCGGTCCAGTGGTGCCCCAAGGACGCGACCGTGCTCGCCAACGAGCAGGTGGTCGACGGCCGCTGCGAGCGCTGCGGCACCGAGGTGGTCACCCGCAACCTGAGGCAGTGGTTCTTCCGCACAACCGCCTACGCCGAGCAGCTCCTGGCTGACTTCGAGAAGCTCGAGTCCTGGCCGGAACACGTGATCACAATGCAGGACAACTGGATCGGCCGATCGGAGGGAGCCGAAGTCACCTTCCGCTGCGAGAGTGCCGACCTTAAATTTCCCGTATTCACGACCCGACCGGACACCCTGTTCGGGGCTACCTTCTTCGTGCTCGCCCCCGAGCATCCCGAACTCGAGCGACTGGTCCAAGGCACCGATGCCGAGGAGCCGGTTCGCGAATACGTCAACTCGGTAGCTCGTGAGTCGGTCCAGTCGCGCGGGGACGAAGGCCGTCCGAAAACCGGCGTGCCGCTGGGCCGCACCGTCACCAACCCGGTCAACGGCGAAGAGATCCCGATGTTCGTCGCCGACTACGTGCTGATGGATTACGGAACCGGCGCGGTGATGGCGGTTCCGGCCCACGACGAGCGTGATTTCGCTTTCGCCGAGGCCTTCGATCTGCCGGTGCGCCGCGTGATCGACGCGCCGGAAACCGACGAGCAGCCGACCACTCTTCCTTTCACCGGAGACGGTCCGATGGTGAACTCCGGCCGCTTCGACGGGCTCAACAACCGCGACGCCTACGATCAGATAGTCGGCTGGCTGGCCGAAGAGGGTCGCGGTGACTCATCGGTCAACTTCCGGCTGCGTGACTGGCTGGTCTCGCGTCAGCGCTACTGGGGCGCACCGATTCCGATTGTCTACTGCGACTCCTGCGGAACGGTGCCGGTTCCCGAGGACCAGCTCCCGGTCGAGCTTCCCGAGGTCGAGGACTATGCGCCGAAAGGCAAGAGCCCGCTCGAAGCGGCCACAGACTGGGTCGAGACGACATGCCCCGAATGTGGAGGCGGAGCGCGCCGCGAAACCGACACGATGGACACCTTCGTCGACTCTTCCTGGTACTACCTGCGCTACCTCGATGCCGGCAACAGCGAAGCGGCCTGGTCACGCGAAGCGGTCGACCACTGGATGCCGGTCGACCAGTACATCGGCGGGGTAGAGCACGCCATCCTCCATTTGCTCTACGCGAGGTTCTTCGTCAAGGCTCTGGCCGACATGGGCCATATCGGCGTGGTCGAGCCGTTCGCGAATCTGTTTACGCAGGGCATGATCACCCGCGACGGCGCGAAGATGTCGAAGTCGAAGGGCAATACGGTCAGCCCGGCCGAGTACGTTGCCCGCCACGGAGCCGACGCCGCCCGGACCTACGTCTGCTTCATGGGCCCGCCCGAGCGTGGCGGAGACTGGACCGACGAAGGGGTCGAGGGTGTACATCGTTTCCTCTCGAGGCTGTGGCGGGTCAGCGGCGAGGTGGCCGATGCTGCCGGTTCGCCGACCCCGACCGCCGGCGACCTCGGCGCTCAGGCTTCAGGTGAGGCCCGCGAGCTGCTGGCAAAGGCGCACTGGGCGATCGACAAGGCCACACGGGATTTCAACAGAGGCTTTCAGTTCAACACGGTGATCGCGGCGGTGATGGAGCTGGTCAACGAGATCTATCGAACCAAGGACGTCCTGATGGCCGGAGGCGATGACCGCGGGCTCGAATGCCTGAGCTTCGCGGTCGCCACCGCGGCCTCGCTGATCCAGCCATTCTCCCCGCACCTGGCGGCCGAGGTCTACGAGCAGATGACCGGAGAGCGCGTCTGGGAGTCGGATTGGCCGGTGGCCGACCCGGAGATGCTGCGCTCCGACACGGTCACGATCGTGGTCCAGGTCAACGGCAAGGTCCGCGACCGGATCGAAGTTGCCGACGGAGCCGAAAAGCAGGAGATCCTCGATCTCGCCCGGGCGGCTGAGAACGTGGTCCGCCACCTGGAAGGCATGGAGACGGTCAAGGAGATCGTCGTGCCCGGCAAGCTGGTCAACCTGGTCGTCAAGCCGGCCTGAGTTGTCGCAAAGCGGGATCTTTGAGGTCTCCGCTCTTCGACAGCCCCTCAGCGGCAGGCCTGGCGGCGGCTCCCCAGCCGGCCCGATCGCTGATGTTGGCGATCAGCCTTTTGCCATTCCTTTTCGGGTAGTAGAGAGTAGCCCGCCGGTAACCCGTATCTTCTTGCCCTTCCTATTGCCGACGGCGGGTGTGCAGCGAACCGGCTTTCGCAGGGCCAGTCGGGCCGGGCCCTTCGGACAGGGACGGCCGTTGTATGGTGCGGTGGTCCCGAAGGTGCCCAGCCCGACGGTCCGGTTCGTTGCGCAGCGCTTCCACTTCAGGTCCGCGACAAAACCGCCCGATTTGGCCGTGAATAAGACGTAGTCGGGCACGAGCGAAGACGAACCGCTCAGGTCGAGCCAGTAGACGTCCTGGTTCCTGGCCGCCGCGCTTGTGGCAACCGAAAGGCTCAGTGAGGCGATCAGGACGACGACCAGCGGTTACAGGCTGCGCAAGGCGGAATTCGACTTCGTTGCTTCCTCCCTCGGATTCATGACCGGGCCAGGTCCTATCGCCGAGCCCGACCGGAGAGGAGGGTCGGGAATCAGCCCCGCTCCGGTCAGACTGTTGTGACGGTTCGGTTGAGCATTGCTTGCACAGCTGACCCATGAGTGAGGTCGATGGCCGGAGGCTCACGGCATGTCCGAGCTTTCTCCGTCCCGAGTCGCCGTTTTCCTGGCGATTGCCGGTGTACTCGTACTGATCGGCTGGAACTCGCTCAGGTCGGAGGAGACTCAGGACCGTGGACTGCCGGCCGGCGCGAGCGGCCGTACGACCGGGCCGGACCCGGCTGATTCACCCGAAGCTTCCGGCGGCGGTCCGGACCCTCCCGGCGGACTTCAGCTCGCGGCCGGAGGGCGACGGATCGTGGTCGACGTGTCCGGCGCCGTGCGCCGGCCAGGGGTCTACCGCTTCGACCACGGCCAGCGGGTGATCGATGCAATCGAGAGGGCAGGCGGGCCTTCCAGGGCCGCTCTCCCTGCGGGAATAAACCGGGCCGCAGTGCTGGCCGACGGCCAACAGGTAGTTGTGCCTTCGCGGGTAGCCGCGGCGGGAGCGGCGGCTCCTGCGGGCGCTGTGGCCGGCCTTCCCGGGACAGCCGCGTCAGACTCACCGATAAGTCTCGGTAGCGCGACCCAGGAGCAGCTGGAACAGATCGAGGGCATCGGGCCGGTGACCGCGCAGAGCATCCTCGAATTCCGTGACAGTCAGGGCGGGGTGTCATCGGTCGATGAGCTCGATCAGGTCAGCGGTATCGGACCGGTGACGATGGAGGCCCTCAGGTCACGACTGCAGCCGTGATCGGTGCGATCGAGTTCTTTCGACCGGCGCTGACTGTCGGCGGCTGGCGGCTGGCATCGATCTCCGGAATCGCCCTCGGTCTGGCCCTCTCGCCATTCATGAGCGTCGAAGAAAGTCCACTGAGGGCGGTCTTCGCCCTCGCCTGCGGACTTGTCCTGCTCGTCCACCGTCGGCGACTCGGAACGGCGGGAGCGGTCCTGGTCCTCAGCGCCGGCCTGCTGGTCGGTTTGTCGTCCGGTGGCGCGAGGCTGGCGGCAATCGACGGAGCCGCGCTGAACCGCCGGCCCGGCACCGAGGTCAGGCTGGATGGCTACGTCGAAACCGCGCCACGGCTGTCGCGCGGGGTGGCCCGGTTTCTCTTCGATTCGGAATCCGGCCGGGTCATGGTGGAGTCCACCGCTCCGGTCGGCGACCTGGCGGTCGGGTCGGGTGCGAGCGTGGCCGGCGAGATCCGCGCTCCGCCGGACTGGTACCGGCCCAACCTTGATCGGCAGGGAGTCTCGATGATGCTTTACGCACGCTCGGTCTCGGCATCTGGTGAGAGCCGTGGCGGTCCGGCGGGCCTCATCGACCGGATTCGCATTCGCGCCGAGCAGGCCCTCGGCCGTTCTATGCCCCCGCGCGAGAGCGCGCTGGCTCGTGGCTTTGTACTCGGTCAGGACCAGGAGATAGACCCGGTCACGGTCACCGATTTCCAGAACTCCGGGCTCGCGCATCTGCTGGCTGTGAGTGGCCAGAACGTCGTGCTGCTCTCGCTACTCGGCATCGGAGTGATGGCTCTCGCCGGTGTCGGCTACCGCGCCCGGCTGGTGGTGCTCGCCGGACTGATCCTGCTTTACGTACCACTGGCCGGTGGCGGCCCGTCGATCCAGCGCGCCGGGGTCATGGGGCTGGCCGGCCTCGTCGCCCTGGCTGCGAGCAGGCCGACATCGAGGATCTTCGCGCTCTTCCTGGCCGTGGCGGTCACGCTGCTGATCAACCCCCGGGCCACGGCGGATGTGGGCTGGCAACTAAGTTTCGTGGCCGTCGTCGGCATCGCCCTGCTGGCCCGGCCGCTGCGTCGCCGGCTGGACGCGCTCTTTCCCGGGCCGATCGGCGGATCAGACCCCGGAGGCACCGGCCTCAGGTCAGCGTTCTTCGACGGTGTCGCGGTGACCGTGGCCGCCAGCCTTGTCACGGCGCCGCTGATGGCATTTCATTTCGACCGCATCCCCGTGGCGACGATTGCGGCCAACCTCGCGGCACTTCCCGCAGTGGCACCGGCGATGTGGCTCGGCATGGCATCAGCCGGGGTCGGGGTTCTCTGGAGTGGGCTGGCGATCCCGCTGAACCTGCTGAATTCGCTCCTTCTCGCCTACGTAGCCCAGGTGGCTTCGTGGTTCGGGAGACCCGGCTGGGCGACTGTCGAGTTGGAGATCGGATCGCCGACCCTGTTGATCGCCGTCTACGCCGCCCTGGCCGTTGCGATCGTTATCGCACTGCTCTCGACCCGCGGGCTCACGGTCGAGCCGGGGGAGTGGCGGTCCCCGTCGCAGCTCTGGCGAAGGCGGGGCTGGGCGGCGGCGGTCCTGGCGTTGCTGCTTTCGGGTCTGTTGGTCCTGCTACCCGGGGACGGGCGCCGCCGGCTCGAGGCCCCGGCAGCCGGAGAGGTGCGAATCGATTTCCTCGACATCGGCCAGGGCGATGCAACCCTGATCCGGACCCACGGCAGCGATCCGATCCTGGTCGACGGCGGCCCACCCGGTGGCGGCGTCGAAAGCGCGCTCTCTTCGGCCGACGTGAACCGGCTCAGAGCGGTGATCGCCACCCATGCCGACCTCGACCACGTCGGGGGTCTCTACGACGTCTTCGAGACCCGTGAGGTCGATCAGTATCTCTTTGACGGCACCCCGGGCCCTCTGCTCAGCCAGGCGAGGCAGTCGGGCAGCGAGGTGGCCAGGATCGCCGAGGGCGACCGCTTCCGAATGGGACCGCTCGCGATCGAGGTGCTCTGGCCGCCGCAAAGAAGCGCAGATTTTGTGGCCCCTGAGGACCGAAACGACCGTTCGATCGTCCTGCTGCTCGCCTACCGTGGTCACCGGATACTGCTGACCGGGGATGGCGAGGCTGAAGCGGTCCCTGTCGATCCCGGCCCGCTCGACGTGCTCAGAGTGGCCCACCATGGCAGCGACGACGCCGGCCTTCCGGCCCTGCTGGATCGTGCCATGCCGGCGCTGTCGGTGCTCTCGGTCGGGGCAGACAACACCTACGGGCATCCCACAGAAGAGACAGTCGCGGCCCTCAGAGAATCGGGTTCGCAAGTGCTCAGAACCGACGCAGACGGCACAGTCTCGCTCGTGCTCTCCGAGAACGGTGTCTCAGTCGAGACCGGCAGATGAACCCGGCGGGATGCTCCGCCGCCTCAGGGGGGAGAATGGATGGGTGGCGGACGAAATGAAGAGGGCCTACCTGATCCACGGCACCGACGAGGCCAAGATCGACCATGCCCGCAGCCGGCTGAGGAAAAGGGCTGAGGGAGAGGGTGGCACCGCCTCGCTCGACATCTTCGATCCGATCGAGAACCGCGGCAGCCCCGACGCCGACGGACTGGTCTCGTCGATTTCGTCGTTGTCGCTGATGCCCGGACGACGGTACCTGCTGGCCGACCACATCGAGAAATGGGGCAAACGTCAGGCGGAGAGGGTTGCCGAAGCCGTAGCTGCCGCCCCGGCCGAGGTGGCTGTGGTGCTGATCGCGCGCGGCAAGGTCCCGGCCGGAATTGCTGAAGCGGTGGCTCAGGCAGATGGCACGATCCTGAGTTACGAGGCGCCGTCGAGAGCCCAGCTTCCCCGACATCTGGTCAACGCCGCCGCCGCCCGCGGCTTCGAGCTTTCTCCCGACGCCGCCGGCCTGCTCGTCTCCCACCTTGGCGAAAGCCTCAGTCGCCTCGACAACGAGCTCGACCGGCTGGCCCTCTGGGCCGGGCAGGGAGGAAGGGTCGAACTCGAGGACCTCGAGCAGATGGTCACCGACAACAGTGAGACCAAGAGCTTTGCTCTGGGAGATGCCGTGGTCGAAGGCGACCGCCGCGCAACGCTCCGCACGGCCGGGCACCTGGTCGGGC
>JBBRVF010000066.1:0-6568 GCA_038247145.1 Solirubrobacterales bacterium
CCCCGCTGCGCGCCGTACGGCCGCGCCCGCTGCCGCGCATGCCGCCGGCCAGCAGCGCCACCACCAATCCCACCACCGCCCACAGAGGGACCGCCGATGCGCTCGCCATCAGGACAGCCGCGATGCCGTTGGCCGGAAGGTGTCGAGCAGCACACCGAAAGCAACCGTGATCCCGAGCGTGGTCAGGAAGACGAGCGGCAGGACGGCGAGCACCAGGAAGGTCCCGGCGAGCACGATGCCGGCGGAAGTGATCACCCCACCGGTGACCGCAAGTCCGCGCAGCATGCCCTCGCGGGTACCGTGTTTGACGGTCTCCTCGCGCACCCTCGCCATCAGGAAGATGTTGTAGTCGATGCCGAGCGCGACCAGGAAGACGAAGGCGAAAAGGGGCAGCGAGGGATCCGTTCCCGGAAATCCGAAGACCCAGTCACTGACGAGCACACCCACTCCGAGCGCCGCGAAGAAGCTGACCAGCACGGTGCCGATCAGCAGTACCGGCGCCAGGATCGCTCTCAGCAGCACCACCAGGATCAGGAAAACGACAAGGATGACCAGCGGCACGACGACCTTGACGTCACGCTTGTTGGCCTCGCGGATGTCGAATTCGACCGCGGTACCACCACCGACCAGCGCGTCGGGCCCTCCGGCAGTCTTGGTCGCCTCCCGGATCGGGTCGACCAGGGCAAAGGCCTCGGTCGAGTAGGCCTCGGGCTCGAGTACCGCGCTGAGCAGTACGCCGTTCTCACCCTCGGCGACCGGCCTGACCACCGCCACCCCGTCCACGGCGGTAACCGCCTCGGTCACGGCATCGGCTTTGCCGGGATCGGCGACCACGATGTCGGTCGGCACATTGGCGCCCCCGGGGACTGACTTGGCGATCAGTTTCTCGCCCTGGACCGCTTCAACGTCTTCACGGAATCCGTCCGAAGAGGTAAGGCTGTCGTCGTAGACCAGGAGACCGGCCGCCATCACCACGAGAACGGCGAGCGCGCCGATCCAGACCCGCCTCGGGCTGCGCGCCGTGCGGTCCCCGAGCCGACGCCACGGGCCATGCTCGGCATCGGTCCCTTCGGCGCCGAACTTCGGGACCTTCGGCCAGAAGATGAACCTGGGGAAGATCACCAGCATCGCCGGCAGCAGGGTCAGCATCGCCAGCATCGCCGAGGCGATACCGATAGCCCCGATCGGCCCAAGACTGGCGGTCGAGTTGAGCTCAGCCAGTGAGAGGCAGAGGAGCGCCGCTATAACGGTGCCACCGGAGGCCAGGATCGCCGGCCCGGCACCGCGCAGAGCGATCTGCATCGACTCGGTACGGCTCTCGTGGCGGCGCAACTCCTCGCGATATCGCGCGATCAGCAGCAGCGCATAATCGGTGCCGGCCCCCAGCACAAGCACCGAGAGAATCGATGAGGACTGACCGTTGACCGTCACCCCCATCTCGGTCACGCCGAAACCGATCGAACGACTGAGAATTTCGGCGAAGCCGACTGCCAGCAGCGGGAACCAGAGCAGGAAAGGCGAGCGGTAGATCAGGATCAAGAGGATGAATACAAGGCCGAAGGCCGCAGCGAAGAGAGTTCCGTTGATCGATTCGAATACCTCGATCGAGTCGGCGGCGTAGCCGGCCCCACCGGTAACCGCGACCTCCAGCCCGCCCTCGCTGCCGCTGACCTGGTCGCGAATCTCGTTGACCGGATCGAGCAGTTCGTCGGCTTCACCTGTCGATTCGATGCTGGAAAGCACCAGCGCCGCAGCGCCGTCCTCGGAAATCTGGACCGGCTCGAACGGCTCGCTGGTGCCTTCGACGTCGGAGTTGAGTGTCTTGACGTCGGAGCGGATCTGCCGACGATCGGCGTTGGTCAGCCCGCCCTCCCGCGCGTAGACGATGACGATGCCGGCCTGCTCGCCGTCGGTCAGGAGCTTGACCTGCTCAAGGGCCTTGGTGGACTCGGCGTCGTCAGGCAGGTAGGAGATCGATTCGTTGTTCTCCGCCTCGGAGAACTTGTCGGGAATGCCGAGGCTGAAGGAGGCGAAAATCGCTACCAACCAGATGGCGACGATGACCCAGCGCATCCTGCGCCCGGCGGGGAAGGTGAGGGGGGACCGGGACACTTCGGAAAGAATAATGGGTTGTCAACCGCAGGACGGCCGATCCGCGCGCAACACCTGATCCCCGGCTATTCTGGCTGGATGGCAAAAGGGGAAGTCGAGCCGAAGCATCTGAACAAGGCCAAATACGAGAAGGAGCTGGAGAGGCTGCAGATCGAACTCGTCCGAATGCAGGAATGGATCGTCGAGAGCCGATCCCGCGTAGTGGTCCTCTTCGAGGGCCGCGATACGGCCGGCAAGGGCGGGGTGATCAAGCGCATCTCCGAAAAGACCAGCCCCAGGGTGATCCGCACCGTCGCCCTGACCACGCCGACCGAGCGCGAGAAAACGCAGTGGTACTTCCAGCGCTACGTCGCCCATCTTCCGGCGGGTGGAGAGATGGTCCTGTTCGACCGCAGCTGGTACAACCGAGCCGGTGTCGAGAAGGTCATGGGCTTCTGCACCGACGAGGAGTACCAGGAATTCATGCGATCGGCGCCGCGCTTCGAGCGCATGCTGCAGCGCTCGGGGATCATCCTGCTCAAGTACTGGCTCTCGATATCCGACGACGAGCAGGAGCATCGTTTCAAGGCCCGGATCAAGGACCCGGCCAAGCAGTGGAAACTCAGCCCGATGGACATAGAGGCCCGGGCCCGCTGGGTCGATTACGCCGAAGCCAAGGACGAGATGTTCGCCTACACAGACACCAAACAGACTCCCTGGTACGTGGTCGACACCGACAGCAAGAAGACCGCTCGGCTGAACCTGATCAGCCACCTGCTCGACCAGATTCCCTACAAAAAGGTCCACCAGGATAAGATCAAGCTGCCGCCGCGTCAGGAGCGCTCTTACGTGCGGCCGCCCGCGGATTCGCAGACCTTCGTCCCGACCAGATACCTGGTCGGCTGAATCCCGCCCGAAGCCGATCGAGCGCCGGGCGGGGCCCGGGACGACTACTTCTTGTTGTCCGTGGCGCTGTCGCCGCGGGCGCTGAGTCCACGGTAGGCGACGTAGGCGACGACGCACATGACGATGATCAGGATCGGGAAGCCGACGGCGGCGCCGACCAGGAAGAAGCCGGCCATCACCACGAGCACGGCAGCCAGGAGGCCGACGATGTAAGGGATTGCGATCAGATCGGAGTCGCGATTCATGACCCGATTATCGCACCCGACAGCCTGGCTGATGCGGTAGATCGTCCGTTGCCGGTGTCAGTAGAAAACCGCATCGAACGCTCGCCGCACGAGATACCGGCAGGCGCGGTGGTCGCAGAGAAGCTCGCCGAATACTGAAGCTTCCATGTACGTATCTCTCGGGGGACCGATGTTCATGATCGTGGTCGGCGCGATCCTCTACTGGGCGACCGGATTCGAACTCGCCAGCATCGATATGAACACGGTGGGGCTGATCGTGATGATCGCCGGCGTGGTCACGCTGGTCTTCTCGATCGCCACCGCGGCGGTCAATAAGAAAGATCGCGACCGCGTAGACCGTCCCCCGCCACCCCGCTACTGATCTTCACGACCGGCTCATGCCGGGCTTGAGCGAAGCCAACCGCAAGTGGTGGGTCCTGTTGGGGACCAGCGGCGGGCTGTTCGTGCTGATGCTCGCCTCGACTGTGGTCGCCCTCGCGCCGCCTTCGATACAGGCCGACCTGAACGCCTCGACGGACGAACTCCAGTGGGTCCTGAACGCCTACCTGCCGGCGGTCGCTTCCACGGTTGTCAGCGCCGGCCGTTTCGGCGACATCTTGGGCCTTCCAGAGCCTGCTGAGCGACCGACTCGATCGCGATCTTTCAGCCGGCGGGATCAACCTCGACAAGTCACAGATTCAGCAGATTGACGGTCTCGTCGCCGGCTCGCAGCCGGCTCGCGAAGCGATTTCCAAGGATTCGGAGACGCTGGCCGACCAGGTCGAGGCGATCGCAAGCGGCGCCTTCACCTATGCGCTCGGCAACTCGATCCGAATTCTGGTGGGAATTGCCGCGGCCTTCACCGTCCTTACCTGGTGGCTGATCGAACCCAAGACGACGCATTCCGACCGCTCGGGGTCCGGTCCCTCGCAGCCCGATCAACACGAGCCGATCCACCGGCAAAACCACTTCGGAGGCTTCCACCTTTGACCGGTCGGCCAGGGGCTCCCGTCCGGGTTTCCAGAAAGTTTCAACACGACGACCGGCCGGCCGCATACTCTTAGGCCATGAGCGAGGTGGTGGTCGTAGTACACATGTTGTTCGAACGAGGGACAACCGACGAAGCGGTCGAGTACGTCTCTTCGATCGTCGAGAAGAACCAGAACGAGCCGGGCTGCCTCAAGTCCGCCATGCACCGCGACGTCGACGATCGGGACGTGCTGGTGGTGGTCGAACGCTGGCAGTCCCGGGAGGCCCACGACACCCACCTCGAACAGGACCACATCCACGATTTCGCAGCCAAGACCGGACCGCTTTTCGCCGGAGTACCACGGATCTCGGTCTGCGAACCGATGGTCGTCGGCGACAGCACCAAAGGGAGCGTCTGACCCGCCCCCTCACGGCTCATGGGGCTACGGGAGGTTAACCGTCGCCGCTCGGGCGTTCGACAATCGTCGCCATCGCCAGGCCGGCGCGGATTGCGGCCGCCGCCCACCGGGTAAGAAGGCTGGATGGAAAGCGACAGCAGTTTCATAATCATCGGAGCCGGTCTCGCCGGCGCCAAAGCGGCCGAGACTCTGCGCGAACAGGGCTTCGAAGGTCGCGTGATCCTGATCGGGGACGAGGCCGAGCGTCCCTATGAGCGGCCTCCCCTTTCGAAGGACTTCCTGCGCGGAGAAGCAGACGAAAAGCCCTACGTACACGACAGCGCCTTCTACGAGGAAAACGACATCGACCTTCGCACCGGGACGACGGTCAGCCGGATCGACCCCGAGGGTTCACAGGTCCACACCGAAGACGGGCAGGTACTCGATTACGACAGGCTGCTGATCGCCACCGGAGCCGAGCCGAGGGCGCTGGACCTTCCCGGAAGCGACCTCGACGGCATCTTCTACCTGCGCAAGGTGGGCGAATCCGAGAAGCTGGGCGCGCAGCTGAGCAGGGGAAAGAGAGTGGTCGTGATCGGTGCCGGGTGGATCGGTTCCGAAGTCGCCGCCTCGGCAAGTCAGAAGGGCTGCGGCGTGACCGTGATCGCTCCCGAGAAGGTCCCGCTCGAGCGGGTGCTCGGAGAGAAGATGGGCCAGGTTTTTGCCGATCTCCATCGCGAGCAGGGAGTGCGCCTGCTCACCGGGACCGGGGTTGAGGGCTTCAAGGGCTCGGGCCGGGTCGAGTCCGTCATGACCGACTCCGGAGAGCAGCTCGAGGCCGACCTTGTCGTGATCGGCGCCGGCGTGAAACCCCGCGCATCTCTGGCAGAGGATGCCGGGATCGAAACCGACGACGGCATCCTGGTCAGCGAAAAGCTCCAGACCACTGTCCCGGGTGTATTCGCCGCCGGTGACGTAGCCAATGCGAACCACCCCTTTTACGAGCGGCGCATCCGGGTAGAGCACTGGGCCAACGCTCAGCGCCAGGGTGTCGCGGCGGCCAAGGCGATGCTCGGTCAGGACGTCGTCTACGACGAAATCCCGTACTTCTTCTCCGACCAGTACGACCTCGGCATGGAGTACGTCGGCGACGCTAGCGAAAGCGACGGGCTCATCATCAGAGGCGACCTGGAGGGCCGCGAGTTCATCGCCTTCTGGACCAAAGACGGCCGTGTCGTCGCCGGAATGAACGTCAACGTCTGGGAGGTCAGCGACAAGATCGTCGAGTTGATCCGCTCCCGGGTCGAAGTCGACGAAGCAAGGTTGCAAGACAGCGAGATCGAACTCGATTCGCTGCTCCCGGACGACGACTGAAGCAGGCGTACGTCTAGTTCGAGTGAAGGAGTCTCGCGACTACTTCTTACCGTGCTGGTCGAGCACGGTGCTCTCGGGGCGATCCGCCTCGTCGGGCAGATCCTCTTCCGAACCCTCAGCGTTCGAATCCGGCGCGGGTTCCCCCGAATCGGGACCGGGATGCTCGTTGATGCCGCTGCCCTTGCGGGTCTTCAGCCCGTAGGCCACGGCCAGGATCGTCAACGCGAAAACCGCAACGACGATGAAGACGGTCGGTTCGATCGCGGCGGTCACGGCCGAGGTTCCAGCTTCGTGAATCCAAGCTTCTTCATAACCCGAGGATACCCCGCTTCGGAAACACCAAACCGCGTTCAGCCAACCGAGCTGTCTCCGAGTCGGATCGTGCGTTGCTGCGGAGATGCCCGCCATGCATGAACCATCCACCCGCCCCGATCAGGTTACGTTGGCTACGAAACGAATTTAGTGATCGTCTTCCTGGCGCTTGCCGGCACGATCGGGCCGACCAGTCTGGCCGTCGTCTACGCGATCCTCTCGACCCCGCTGTCGGGATCGCCGACCAGAATGAACCGGGCCAGACCGACGATAATCACCGCCGCGCCGAAGGCC
>JBBRVF010000067.1:0-6557 GCA_038247145.1 Solirubrobacterales bacterium
GGGCGTCGACACGGTGATCGCGATCACCGAAGGCATCCCGGTCATGGACATGATGCCGACCTACTGGCGGGCCCGTGAAAAGGGCGTGAGGCTGATCGGCCCCAACTGCCCCGGCGTGCTCTCGCCCGGCAAGGCCAACGTCGGCATCATCCCGGCCCAGTTCTTTGATCCCGGCCGGATCGGCGTCGTATCGAAGTCCGGCACACTGACCTACCAGATCGGCAACGAGCTGAAGCAGGCCGGCGAGGGCAACTCGTCGATCGTCGGCATCGGCGGCGACCCGATCGTCGGCTCCGACTTCATCGACATCCTCACGCTCTACGAAAACGACCCCGAGACCGACCTGATCGTCATGGTCGGCGAGATCGGCGGCGACGCCGAAGAGCGCGCGGCCGAGTTCATCGCCGAGTCGATCAGCAAGCCGGTGGTCGCCTACATCGCCGGCTTCACCGCTCCCCCCGGCAAGCAGATGGGCCACGCCGGGGCAATCATCTCCGGCTCGTCCGGGACCGCCCAGGCGAAGAAGGAAGCGCTGGAGGCCAAGGGAGTGAGGGTCGGCGAGAGCCCGACCGAAGCCGCGAAGATCGCGGTCGAAACCCTGCGCGCCGCCTGAAGGCCCGCAACCCGGCCAAACGCGGGCGAACCATCGCTATCATCGCGACTTCGAGACCGAGACCAGCCGGAGAGATGTGAACCAGATGCCAGATACGATCAGCTTCGCCCGCGGTGCACCCAGTCCCGACCTGATCCCGGTCGATGCGGTCCGCCATGCCGCGGCGAAGGCTCTTGAGGACGACTGGAAGACCGCCCTCTCCTACGGCGTCGGCATCGGCCACCCCGGGCTCTGCTCCTGGATCGCCGACCGCCACGACCTGGACAGCGCCGACCAGGTGATGGTCACGAACGGCTCGCTCGAGGCCGGCGCGATGCTGTTCCGGCAGATGCTGTCGCCGGGCGACCGGGTCGTGGTCGAGCAGCCCTCTTATGACCGTACCCTGCTGCTGCTCGAGCAGCTCGGGGTCGAGTTCGTGCCGATCCCGCTCGAATCGGACGGAGTCGACGTCGACGCGCTCGAAGCGGCGTTGAAGGACGGGCCGATAAAGCTGGCCCACATCATCCCCAACTTTCACAACCCCGCCGGCTGCACCCTCTCGGAAGCGAAGCGCGTCCGCCTGGTGGAACTCGCTGCCGAGCACAACTTCGTGATCTTCGAAGACGACCCCTATCGTGAGCTGCCATTCGGTGAGGACCCGCCTCCGACCATGCTCTCGATATCCAGGCATGACCGCGTGGTTCACGCCTCTTCTTTCTCGAAGACGGTCAGCCCCGGTGTGCGGGTAGGCTACCTGGCCGGACCGAAGTCGGTGATCGCCGACATGGCCGAAATGGCCAACGAGAACTACATCTCACCGAACATGCTGGCGGGTTCAGTGGTTCTGGAGCTATGCCAGTCTGGCGTTCTCGACAGCAACATCTCCGAAGTCAAGGTCCACCTCCATAAGCGGCGCGACGCGCTTATCTCAGCTCTCGGAGCGCACCTGCCGAGCGCCCGCTTCGTGGTGCCCGGTGGCGGCTACTTCCTCTGGGCCGACCTCGGCGAAGACTTCGACACAGTAGCTCTGGCCAAGAAGGCGAAAGGGGCCGGGGCGCCATTCATCCCGGGAACCGACTTCATGCTCAAGGGCGGGGAGACCAGCCTGCGCTTCTCATTCGCCTCGGTCCCGCCCGAGTTCATCGACGAAGGCGTCGCCCGCATCGCCTCGGTCGCCTGACCCCCGGGCTTTGCGCGGTTCTCGGAACCCGCGGCTACGCGCCGTCCCCGAATCTGGCTCAGCGGATCATTCGCAGGTCAAGATCGATCTCGACATCAGGCCAAGCTGAATCGGCGGTAAGGACAGGGACCTCGAGGCGGCCGGCCAGGGCCAGACAGGCTCTGTCGGCAAGTGAGAGACCTGCCTCCCGGGTCAGAGGTCTGAGGCGCGCGATCTCTACCGCATCTTCTGCAGTGACCTCTTCAATCCAGATCGCGCCGTGAAGAAGACCCTGTTCGTTCAGGCGGCGGGCGATTCGGCGAGGATCCGCTCCTCGGTCGGCAAATCGGCTGAGCACTTCAGCCAGGTTTGCCGTCGAGACAGCCGTGCCCTCGGCGATCGCCTCGGTCACGACTTCAGCGCCGGGTTCATCCCGCAGGTAGGCGAGCAGGGCCGACGCGTCGAGGATCGACTCGGCCACCGAAAGGCTCAGTCCCGGGCCTCGACCTCGGCCTCGCGGCGTCGCTCGGCCAGGAGTTCGTCAACCATCGATTCACTTTCGGGTGCCAGGCCGGAGAGCATCCCCCGGCCGCTATCGGCGACGGCTCTGTAGGGGAGCAGGCTCAGGGACCCATCGGCCTCGGATCGCAGCAGCAGGCGGCTTCCGCGCTCGAGTCCAAGCTTGGCGCGTAAGTCCGCCGGAAGCACGATTCGGCCCCGGTCCCCGACGACTACCTGTCTGTCACTGTGGGGCATATCCGTAACGTACCACTTCTGTTAGAATCCCACAACGCTTCCGTGCCGGGGCTTGGACATCGACGAAACGTCAAAGCGGGCGGCTCAGCGCCCGTAGCGGTCTTCGGAGAGGACCAGCTGGTCGGGCAGGGCGGCGCGTGGTGGCGGGGCCGGATCGGCTCGAACGGTGACCGTTTCGGCGACCGTACGGGTGACAGTGTGCTCACCGTCGGCGGCGCTGACCACGACGGTCTCGTTATCGCTGGAGGCAACCGTGCCTTCGAGGCCCGGCTCGAGGCCGATGTCCTTGAGGTAGTGGAGCAGGCTCTCGGCCTCGTTCTCGAATCGCAGGACGACCACCGAGGCTCCGACTTCGCAGTCCGACAGCGGCGCGCCCTGCTCGCGAACGCCTTCAATCGGGTGGCCGTGGGGGCAGGTTCTGGCCTCTCCGATCGCCGCTTTCATGCGCTCCTCGAGCACCGGTGACATCGCGTGCTCGAGCCGCTCGGCCTCTTCGTGGACTTCGTCCCAGGGGATGCCGAGCACGTCGGTGAGGAAGCGCTCGATCATGCGGTGCCGACGGGTGATCTGCTCGGCTTCGGCCAGGCCGTCGGGGGTGAGGTGGAGGATCTTGTCTTCACTTCGGGTGACGTAGCCGTCAGTCTCGAGGCGTTTGATCATCTCGTGCACGGTGGGCGGCGAGAGCTGCATTGCCCGGGCGATGTTGGCCCCGGTGATCGGCAGGCCGGCCTCCATCAGCCAGAAGATCGTCTGCAGGTATTCCTCTTCGGCGACGGTTGCCTGATCCTGGGTCAAGGTGCGCTCCTGAAAGTGGTTCCGGGTGGACTGGTGGCACTGATACTAAGTGGTGAAGCCGACCGGCAGGTCGAGTGGCGGAGGTACCAACCGCTCAGGCCATCAGCGAAGTGATGACCGCTTCGTAGAAGCCGTCGCCGGCCCGGCCTTCGGTGACCGTCGCGCTGGGGAAGGACGACAGCGCGGCCTTCACGCCTGCATCGCGCTCCGGCCCGTTAGCGACCATAAAGAAGCGGCCGACCGAATCGGCAACCTCGAGGTCCTCGAGCGAATCGCCGACCGCGATCGTCTGCTCGCGGTCGTAGCCTCTCGCCTGCGCGTGAGCAGCCACGGCGCTTGCCTTCGAGGCCCCTTTCGCGACCAGGTGGTAAACGTGGGTCACCTCGATTCCCGGCATCTGACGACGGATCGCGCCGTTATCGAGCAGGCGAAGGTCATCGTGGCCGTTTTCCTCGAGAAGTCGGTTGGCCTCGGCGGTGTCGACCTCGCCGCGGAACAGGTGCGACATCTCGCGGTCGAGGTGCCACGGCTCGTGGTACTCGAAACGGCCTTGGAAGCTTTCAAGCAGCAGTTCCGGCACACCGCGCGCCGAGACCTGCTCGACCAGGGTCATGCCATCCTCATGGACGAAGTCGCCGGTGGCCATGAAGGTCTCTCCGTCGATGCTGAAAGCCGAGCCGGCTTCGAAGACGAACGAGGTCTGGCCGATCAGCCGGGAGTCTTCGTGAACCTGGACCCGCCGCCGACCCGACATGATCACGACCGCGACCCCGGCCCTGTGGCAGGCCTCCAGCGCCCTCGCCTGCATCATCGAGAAGCCGCCCTCGTGGTCGGCGAAGAGCGAAGCACCGGCTCCGAGCAGGGTGCCGTCGAGGTCGGTGTAGACGCATTTGAGGCTCATCGACTGGTCGCGGGGAAGGTCGCGGCGGCGATGCCACCGGCCGGCGGCCTGACCACGCTTTCCCGTCCGGCATCCGGTGCCGGCCTGATCGATCCGAGGTCGGTGCGCCCGAGACGCGCCAGGGTCTCGGCGAGGCCCGCGATGACCTCGCTCGCCATGCCGTTGAGCGCGGCGAGGCTCTGGTGAGTGTTTCTTTTGGTTCCAAGGTCTACCTGAGCCATGCCTTCGATTCCGACCCGGTTCCAGACCTCGACCAGCATCGCGATCTCGACCCCGTAGCCGGTGTGGAAAGGAATCGAAGCGAGCAATTCGCGACGGCCCGCGACTTCGCCGGCCAGCGGCTGAGTGAAACCGGCAAGCTCGGGAACGGTGGCCGCGAGCAGGGGACGGGCCGTGAGCTCGGTGACCCTGCCTCCACCGGACGGCTGCTCGCTCTCGTGCTGGCGAAAGGGCCGGGTGTAGCAGCCCTTGGTGAACTGCTTGTCGGGATAACGGATGATCGGCCCGAGCATTCCGGTCACGTAGTGGCGGCCGAAGTCGGCAATGTCACCGTCGACGAAGACGACGATCTCGCCCCTGACGGCGTTCAGCGAGCGCCACATCGCATCGCCTTTGCCCCGCACCGGCCCGGCCGAAGGCACCAGTTCCTTCTCGGAGACGACCTCGGCCCCGGCGTCGGTCGCCGTGGCTGCGGTGCCGTCGGCGGAGTCGGCATCGACGACCAGGATCTGATCGAGCAGTCCGGCGTCGGTCAGAAGCAGGAGTTCCGCCACCGTATGGGCGATCGTGCCGGCGCAGTTGCGGGTCGGGATGACCACCGACACCGATCCCTGCTTGAGGGAGGCGAGGTCGGTGGCGTGGAAGTCTGTGTGCTCGAAGGTGTCTAGCATCGGGAGGGTGGAGGAAGGGAAGCAAAGACTACGGACACGAGGCGACGGGCCGATTCCCGATGGACCTTCAGTCGTCGGTGTCGTCAACGCCACTCCCGACTCCTTCTCCGACCGTGGCGACCGCTCGACTGCAGGTTCGATCCGCCAGGTCGAAGAGCACATCGAAAACGGGGCCGACATCATCGAGGTCGGCGGCGAGTCGAACGTCACCAACCGCCCGGCGGTGAGCGCCCAGGTCGAGCTCGAACGGGTGATGCCGGTCGTCGAAGCCGCGGTGGCACTCGGCGCCACGGTCTCGATCGACACCTACAAAGCGGAGGTGGCCTACGGCGCACTGAAAGCCGGGGCGGCGATCGTCAACGACATCAGCGGCAGCGAAAGCGAGGCGATGCTCGAGGTCTGCGCCGACGGGGACGCCTGGATGGTCGTCATGCATACCGAGGTCCCGCCGAAGACGCAGCGCTGGGACGAAGACATGTACCCCGACGGGGTCACTTCCCGGCAGGTCGAGTTTTTCGCCGCCAGGCTCGAGGAACTCGGCTCGGCCGGAATCCCGGCCGAGCGGGTGGTACTCGATCCCGGCCCCGACTTCGGAAAGACACCGAGGCAGACGGTCGAGTCGCTAAGGGGCATCCCGCGGTTGCTGGAGTTCGGCTGTCCGGTGATGCTCGCGGTGTCGCGAAAGGACTTCGTCGGGGCGATCACCGGACGCAGGCCGAGCGGCCGAGCGGGCGGAACCCTGGGGGCGCTGGCGGTCGGGCTCGACCTCGGTGCCACCCTGCTTCGGGTTCACGACGTCGCCGGAACAGTCGACTTCCTCAAGGTCCGCGAGGCGCTCCTGGGAGAGGTCGAAGTGCCCGCCGGGCTGAGGATCGGCGACCAGATCCGGCGGGAGACCCCGGCCGGTGAAGCTGCCGGTGGACCGCTTGGCTGATTCGCTGCTCGCAGCCCCGTGGTCGGTCGCGCTCGACCCGTCCCGTCGCGACGGCAGGATCCTCCAGACCGTCAGCGAGTCCGGCCAGGCGAGCGAGACGGTCCCCCTGCCCGACCGGCTGGATCCGGCGCTTGCCCGGGCACTACGCGCCGCCGGAATCGACGCGCTCTACAGCCATCAGGACGAAGCTTTCGACGCGGCTACCGATTCCGCCGGCGCCGAGGCTGACAAAGGGCCTCAGGGGGTCGTGGTCACCACCGCGACCGCCTCGGGCAAGTCGCTGGCCTTCAACCTGCCGGTGCTCGACTCGATCGCTGCCGACCCCAAGTCCCGGGCGCTCTACCTCTACCCGACCAAGGCGCTCGCCCAGGATCAGGGCCGCTCACTGGCGCGGCTCGGCGCACCGAACGTGCGGTCAGCGATCTACGACGGCGACACCCCCAAGGAGGAGCGTCCGGCAATCCGGCGGCGCAGCAACCTCGTGCTGACCAACCCGGACATGCTCCACGTCGGCATCCTTCCCCACCACC
>JBBRVF010000068.1:0-6505 GCA_038247145.1 Solirubrobacterales bacterium
ATCAAGAATCCGGCCGGAGCCAACGAGGTACTGAGGACGCTGAACCTCGAACCGGGACCACTGACTCTCTGGCTGGCCCTCAATGACGGGATCGCCGACGGACGCGACGTATCCTGGGTCTGGGATGCCGACTTCGAGCTGCTCGCCGAGCGGGTCGGAAGCGTCGTCTGCACCGGCACCCGGGCCTCGGAGCTGGCCCTGCGCCTCAAGTATGCGGGCTGGCCGGAGGAGCGGCTGACCGTGGTCCGTGACATCGAGCGATCGCTGGAAATGGCCCTTGAGAGCCGGCCGGAGAAGATTTTCGCCCTGCCCACCTATACCGCCCTGCTAGAGCTGCGCCAGCTGCTGGCCGACCAGAGCAATGCCGGGCGGTACTGGAAGTCGTGAAAGAGGGCGTCGGCCTCTCGGAGACCGGTTTGTGGCAGCTGGTCGAGTCCGACCGCTACGAGGCGGACCTCGATACCTGGAGCGGGCTGGCATCGCGGTTCGGCGGACCGGTTCTCGACCTCGGCTGTGGAATCGGGCGTGTCTCGCACCGTCTGAACCGCCTCGGCTTCCCAACGGTCGGCCTCGACCGGGACCCCGAACTGATCGAGGACTTCAACCGGACCAGACCGCCGGACAGCCCAGCCGCGCTGGTCTGCGACGCGACCCGGCTGGATGGCCCGCAAAGCCCGGTCGAGGGCAGCAGGTTCAGGCTGATTATCGCCCCACAGCAGCTGGTCCAGATTCTGGGGGGCCCGGAACAGCGGTTCAAACTCTTTCGCGCTCTTCCGCAAATGCTGGACCCGCAGGGTGTGGCGGCTTTCGCGATTTGCGAGCAGCTCCCCCAGGTCCACATCGACTACCCCGCGGTACCTCCCGATCTGCGGGAGGTCGGCCGCTGGGTCCATTCCAGCCAGCCGCTGGCAATCGAGGCCACAACCGGATCGGTCACGGCGCTGCGAGTGCGCCAGAGCCTGGCTCCCGACGGCAGCATCCAGCGGAGCGAAGACCGGATCACCCTTGACCGTCTTGACCGAAGCACGATCGAAGCCGAGCTCCGCGAGGCCGGCCTGACTGCGTTCGAAAGCGGCGAGATCGAACAGACCGACAGGCACATGGGCTCGACCCTGATCCTGGCCCGACGGCCGGTCTCGTAGAGTCGTGGCGATGAAGTTCCGACTGCTCAGCCTCTACCCCGACCAGATGAACATCTATGCGGACCGGGGAAACATCATCTTTCTTCAGAAGCGCTGCGAGTGGCGCGGAATCGAGTTCGAAATCTCCGAATGCGGGATCGGCGAGAGCTTCGAGCCCGAAGACCACGACATGGTCTATATCGGCGGTGGTCAGGACCGGGACCAGCGAACCGTGGCCCGCGACCTGGTCGAGACCAAGCAGGACGCCACAGGGCGCTTCCTTGACCTCGGCCGCATCATGCTTGCGGTCTGTGGTGGCTACCAGCTGCTCGGAAGCTCATACGAGCTCGGGTCCGAGCAGATCGAGGGCCTCGGGCTGGTCGACCTGCGAACGGTCAGGGCGGACGGGCCGAGACTGATCGGTCCGGTCGCGATCGAGACCGAGCTCGACGGCAGCATACGCACCCTCGCCGGCTTCGAGAACCACGGCGGCCGCACCTGGCTGGGTCCGGACGAGCAGGCGCTTGGCAAAGTGGTCGCCGGACACGGAAACAACGGCGAAGACGGCTTCGAAGGGGTCCTGCGCGGAAATCTGATCGGAACCTACCTGCACGGCCCGCTGCTGCCCAAGAACGCCTGGCTGGCCGACCATCTGATCCGGACCGGGCTGAGCGGAGCCTACGGGCGGGAAGTCGAGCTGGCGCCACTGGAAGACGAGTTCGAGATCGCGGCCCACCAGACCGCGCTGGCTGCCGCGATCAGCGACCGCTAGAGCCGAAACCGCCTTCGCCGCGCTCGGAGGAGCCGAGCTCTTCGACCGCGACCGGGGTCAGGCCGGCGAACGGCACGACCAGAAGCTGGGCGATCCGGTCACCTGGCTCGACCCTGAAGACCTCGGCCGGGTCGTTGTTCAGCAGCAGGACGCCGAGCTCTCCGCGGTATCCGGAGTCGATCAGCCCGGGCGCGTTGACCAGGGAGATCCCATAGCGTTTGGCCAGACCGGATCTGGGCAGGACCAGACCAACATGCCCTTCCGGGATTTCGACCGCAAGACCGGTCGAGATCTGCCACCGCTCCCCTGGTCCGATGTGCGCGGTCTGGGCCGAATGCAGGTCCAGGCCGGCGTCGCCCCCATGCGCGCGCGAGGGCAGCGTGGCCGCCTCGTCGAGAACTTTGAACCCCAGATCCATAGGACGGGACTCTACTCAAGCCCGACGGATGTCCGGGCGGGCCTCAGCCGACCGCCAGGTCTTCGAAGCGATGTATCTGCCCGGATGGCAGCCGGGTTTTGACCCTGACCCCCTCGGCCTCGTCTTCGCGGTCGATCCGGCCTGCGACTTCGTGGAGATCATGCAGCCTCGCGCCCTGGGAGTAGGGCACGAACAGCTCGATCGGTGACATCGTCTCCTCGAAGGTCCTGTCCACTTCGGCCTTGAGACGGTCGAGGCCCTCACCGGTGGCTGCCGATACGAAGATCGCCTCGGGCATGCTGATCCGTGCCTCGGCCCGCTGGTCGGCGTCGAGCAGGTCCACCTTGTTCAGTACCAGCACCCTGGGCTTGTCGCCGGCACCGATCTCACCGAGGACCGAGTCGGCGGCCTGCATCTGGACCTCCATCTGATCTTCGTCAGCCGAGGCATCGACCACGTGGAGCAGCAGGTCGGCCAGCACGGTCTCCTCGAGGGTGGCCTTGAAAGCCTCGACCAGCTGATGGGGAAGCTTTTCGATGAAGCCGACCGTATCGGTGACCAGATAACGACGGCCTTCGTATTCATAGCCCCTCGTGGTCGGATCGAGGGTGTGGAAGAGCCGGTCTCCGACCCCCACCTCGGCCCCGGTGAGCGCGTTCAGCAGGGTGGACTTTCCGGCATTCGTATAGCCGGCGAGGGCGACCTGCGGCACGGTGGACTCCTGACGCCGGCTGCGCATCACCCCGCGGTTCTTCTCGACTCCCTGCAGCCTCCGTCGCAGTGCCGATATGCGGTCACGGGCCAGCCGCCGGTCGGTCTCTATCTGGGATTCGCCGGGACCTCTTGTTCCGATACCGGCGCCGAGCCGTTCGAGGTGGGTCCAGAGGCCCCTCATCCTGGCGAGGTTGTACTCGAGCTGGGCCAGCTCGACCTGGAGCTTGCCTTCGGCCGAGTGGGCGTGGTCGGCGAAGATGTCGAGGATGACCGCGGTCCGGTCGATCACCGGCACCCCGAGCGCCGCCTCCAGGTTGCGCTCCTGCCTCGGGACCAGCTCGTCGTCGCAGGCGACCAGGTTGGCGCCCGTGCGCTCGATCTCGGCCTTGGCTTCGTCGAGCTTTCCCTGGCCGAAGTAGCGGTCGGGGTCGGGCTCGCTGCGACGCTGCTGCATTTCCCCGACCGTGGCCACTCCGGCGGTCCTCAGCAGCTCCGACATCTCGTCGAGCGTGCTCTCGCCGGTCTGATCGACGGCGATCATCAGCGCGCGCTGCCGGGCGCGGCGGGTCTGCGCGTTCTCCACGCCGCCGGTCACCTTGCCGTTCCCGGAAGCGCCATTGCCGTCCGGGGCGCCTCTTGTCCAGCCTTTGCGGCCGTTACTTGACATGGCTTCATCCTAGGCGCCGCGCGGCTTCGGCGGGAATGCCGCAGCCGGCTGCGGGTCAGTTCAGGTGCTTTCGCATGCGCTCGAGGGCTTCGACAAGGCGATCGTCCGGAGTGGTCAGAGAGATCCTGAAGAAGCCTTCGCCGCTGCGACCGTACATCGAGCCGGGCGAGACCACCACCGCCGCCTCCTCCAGCACCATCTCGGCAAAGCTGGTCGAGGTATGTCCTTCGGGCACGGGTGCCCAGACGTAGATCGTGCCTTTGGGGCTGGCCACGTCGACCCCGATCGAGCGCAGCGTCTCGACCACAAGGTCGCGACGGCGCGTATAGACCCGGTTCATCTCTTCCAGAGGCTCGATCGGTCCCTCCAGGGCGGCCACACCGGCCATCTGCAACGCCTCGAACAGGCCCGAGTCGATGTTGGTCTTCAGGCGCCAGTAGCTCTGGATTGCCTCGGCGTTTCCGAGTACGGCGCCGACCCGCCAGCCGGTCATGTTGTAGCCCTTCGAAAGCGAGAAGACCTCGATGCCTACCTCTTTGGCTCCGGGGGTGGCGAGAAAGCTCGGCGCGACGTAGCCATCGTAGGTGGTCTCGGAGTAGGCGTTGTCGTGGACCACGAGGATCTCGTTCTCGCGGGCAAACTCGACCACTTTCTCGAAGAAGCCGTCCGGCACCACCGCCCCGGTGGGGTTGTTCGGGTAGTTGAGGAAGAAAAGGCGGGCCCGCTCGGCCGACAGCGGATCGATCGCGTCGAGGTCGGGTGCGAAACCGAGCTCGGGCCGCAGCGGCACCAGCACCGCCTCGGCTCCGGCCAGAATCGGCCCGCCGGTGTAAACCGGGTAGCCGGGATCCGAAGCCAGGGCTACGTCCCCGGGATCCAGGAAAGCGAAGCAGAGGTTGTAGATCGCCTCTTTGGCGCCGATCGCCGGGATCACCTCCCCGTCGGGAACGATCTCGACCCCGAAGCGCTCGCGGTAGAAATCGGAGAAGGCCTTGCGGAAGGCGTCGGTACCACGATTGCTGGGGTACTTCTGATTCGAATTCTCAGCGACGGCCGACTGCATCGCCTCGACCACATGCGGGTAGGTCGGCATGTCGGGGTCGCCGATGCCGAGGCTGATCACGTCGATTCCTGCTGCACGCTTGTCGGCGATCTTTCGCTCTAGTTCGGCGAACATGTAGGGAGGCATGGCCTCGAGTCGCTTCGAAGGATCGGTCAGGGCCATGGTTTCTCCTGCTTTCTGATGGTTCGGATTCGGGGCCGGCCGGTCAGGCCGAAAGCCCTTCGAGGGTTGCCGTGAACTCGGGTGAGAGCTCGCCCGCCAGTACCGCCTCGGCCCAGCCGGTGAGCGTCACTTCGAGATCGTCGGTGATCTCGACCAGCAGCTCTCCCCCGTCCAGCTCGACCGTTATCGGGCTCGGCGCGCCGCCAAGGAAGGCGGCCAAAGCCGCGCCGCTGGCACCGGTCCCGGAGGACAGCGTCTCGCCGACACCGCGTTCGAAAATTCGTGCCCGGACCCGGGATCCCGAAACCCTGAAGAAAGAGACGTTGGTGCGGTTGGGGAAGAGGCCGCTGTTCTCGATCTCGGGGCCGATCCGGCCGATGTCGAGCGCTTCGAGTTCAGCCCCGACCTCGATCGCACACTGGGGGTTGCCGATCGAGACGTGGCGGAAGTCCCATTGTTCTCCGCCGGCCGCCACCGTGCCGAGGCCGTCTTCGCCGCCGCTCGGGTAGTCGGCGGATGCCGTGCCCGCCCTGCCCATAGCCACGGCGCAGGTGCGCTCGCTGGTGATCCGAGGGGTGACCGGTCCGGCCTTGGTCAGAATCGAGAACGATTCGCTGTCTGTCCAGCCGTGGCGACGCAGGTAGAGGATCGCTTCTCGGGCGCCGTTCCCGGAAAGCTCTGCTTCCGAGCCGTCCGGATTGAAGATTCGAAGCTCCGCGACATAGGCGGGGTCATCGCTGGGTTTGATCAGCAGAATGCCGTCCGAGCCGACTCCGAAATGCGGTTCGCAGATCATCTGAATCCGGGCCTGGCTCAGGTCCCACGGAAGGTCGCGCTGCTCGACTATCAGGTAGTCGTTGCCGAGGGCTTGCCATTTCTCGAACTTCATGCGACGCACCAAGCTATCCGGATGGGCAGCCGGTTGCATTCAGGTCTGCCGGTGGTCCGAAAGCCCCCGGGCGGAGTCGAGAATGGCCGCCGCCAGCTCCCGGTCGTCCCTTCCGTCGCGCTCGAGGATCTCGACCCCTTCCATCCGCCGCATCCAGGTCATTTGACGCTTGGCATAACGACGGTGCTTCGATGCCGCAAGTTCGAGGTCCCCGCTCAGGAACTCGTCAAAGGCGATCGCCGCCCGGGCGGTCCTCGAAGCGCCGGCCTCAAGCGCGCGTCTGGCTTCGGCTCCGGCCCCGGCCCTGGACATCGCCTCCACCCTGCCTCGGATCCGCCCTCTCAGCACGCCGTCTTCCTCGACCAGTCCGATCAGCAGCGACGGTCGCCGCAGCTCCGCAGTCCACAGCTCGCCGCCGCCGCGGTGGTCGGGAGCCGGAGACTCTCCACTCTTCATGAGCTCGGCCGCCCGGGCGACGCGCACGCCGTCATTCGGGTGGATCCGCTCCCTGCTCCCGGCCGGCAGACGGGCATGGACGGCGGCCAGTCCCCGGGTCGAAATCTCCTGCTCGACTTCGCTTCGAACCTGCTCCGACACCGGCGGGCGAAAGACCATGTCGCTAAGCGCGCCGCGAAGGTAGAGCCCGGTACCGCCGACTACGATCGGGCAGACACCGCTGTCGAGCAGTCCGTCGATCTC
>JBBRVF010000069.1:0-6445 GCA_038247145.1 Solirubrobacterales bacterium
AGACCGAGGTCGAAGAAGAGCCCGGTGTGGTCGGCGAAGAAGGCGAAGGCGAAGGCGAAGCCGAGGGCGATGTACCTGCCGAAGACGGCGGGGGCGACGACTCCTCAGACGGGGAGTAGGCGCTGTCCCTTTTCCGGAGGTCGGCAAGCCGCGAAGGCGCTGACTCCGGCTCGGGAGGCTCCGGCGACAGTTCGCCGGTGCTGGTCGTCGGTCTCGGCAATCCGGGGCCGAAGTACGAGAAGAGTCGGCACAATGCCGGCTTCATGGTGCTGGACCGGCTCGCCGAGCGCTGGGGTCTGGGCCGCGGCAAGGAGAAATTCCGCGGGGCGATCCTCGAGGGGCGCACCGCTCCGGGCGGTCCGCGCGTCGTCCTGCTCAAGCCGCTGACCTACATGAACGAGTCGGGCAAGTCGGCCGGTCCCGCGGCCGGCTCCAAGCGGATCCCGCTCGACAGGATCATCGTCGTTCACGACGAGATCGACCTGCCCTTTGGCGAGGTCCGCACCAGGCTCGGCGGCGGTCTGGCGGGACACAACGGCCTCAAGAGTCTCAAGACCGGTTTCGGCAGCCCGGAATTCTGGCGGGTGCGGGTCGGCGTCGATCGCCCCGACAGCACCGATCCGGAGCGGGTCGCCGGTTATGTGCTGGGCCGGTTCAGCGAGACTGGCGAAGAGGTCCGGAATCTGATCGAATCCGGAGCGAATGAAACCGAACGACTCGTAGAGAAACTGAATGCCGCCGAAAGCGGCGAAGAGGAGATGAATAGTTGAGCCTGACCAGCTATCACGTCGAGGACCACGTCGCGCTCCTGCAGTTGGACCGACCAAACCAGATGAATGCGATCAGCACCGAGATGCTGGGCGAGCTTCTCATGCATGTGGCGGTGGCCCGCGACGACGAGAACGTGCGTGCCGTCGTCTTTTCTTCAACCGACTACAGCTGCTTCTCGGCCGGGGCCGACATCAAGGAAGAGCTGGACGAGCAAGGCCGGGTCACGAGGATGCAGCAGTTCGCCGACCTCTATGACGCGGTCGTTCAATTCCCCAAGCCGACGATCGCAGCCTGCCACGGCTACACGGTCGGGGGCGGAGCCGAGATCGCGATCGGCTGCGACATCCGGATCGGCGGATCCAATCTCCAGATGCGCTTCCCCGGGGCCGAGCTCGGCGTTCCGGTCGGCCCGGCCCGCCTGGTCACGCTCTGCGGCCTTTCGGCCGCCAAGTTCCTGCTCCTGACCTCGAGCGTGATCAAGGCCGACGAGGCCTTCCGGCTGAACCTGGTCAACCGTGTCGCTCCGGGAGCCGACACTGAGAACAACGCGATGGACATGGCCGCGCGGATCGCCAAATTCGACCCCGAGGCGGTCTCCAACCTGAAGGGGATGCTTCACCGCTGGGACGACATCGAAGGCCGTTCGGCCGACGAAGGCCGCGGCCAGGTCGAGTGGCAGCGCAACGGTCCCGGCCTCGGCGGTTGACCGGCGCAGAAGTCCGCCTCTCCGATCGCCCCGGTCCCTCTCAGACCTCCGGGCGGCCCCGGACTTTCCCGGGTCGATCGAACAGGAAACAGGTGTTCGATCGACCCGGGATCGCTTGCTCCGCGACCCCGGAACGGGCGCTTCGCATACGATCGCTGACCGCTGTCACTCCGCCCTTCCATAGACCTCCTGCTTGATGACCCCCGGGTAGCTTCGCTTTCCGGGAATGTCCGTGCTGCCGCTGATGCCGCGGCGACGGGTACCGAGGGCGCGAAGGTGGCGGCCCGCGTATCCGCGGCGCTCAGGCCGGCCCTTCTGGCATCGATCCTCGAAGACAACCGGGGGCTCGAAGACAGGCCGGCACTGATCGTCACCCCCGACGACCGCTCGGCCCGCGATTTGACCAACTCGCTGCGCGCCTATCTGGGAGACCGCAAGATCCGCTCCTACCCTTCGCGGGGCACCGGCTACGCATCCCAGGTCAGCCCGCCACCGCACCTGATCGGTCTTCGCATCGACGCGCTCGACTCGTTCAGCCGCGAGGAAGCTACTGCCGCCGTTGTAGTCGCCAGCGCGATCGCCCTGGCCGAAGCCGTTCCCGGCCCCGAGTTGCGGCCGGCCGGCTTCAGGATCGCCGTAGGCGAGCAATACGACCCGACCGCGGTATCCGCCGACTTGACTGCCGCCGGCTACGAGCGCGTCGATCAGGTCACCGAGCGCGGGCAGTTCGCCGTCCGGGGCGGCATTCTCGACGTCTTCGCCGCGACCGAAGATCGCGCGGCCCGGGTCGAGTTCTTTGGCGACGAGGTCGAGTCGATGCGCTGGTTCTCGACCTTCACCCAGCGATCGCTGGGCGACGCATCGGAGCTCGAGCTGGCTCCGGCGGCCGAACTCGACGTCGAGCACCGCGAGCTGGCCGAACTGGCCGTCGCCGAGGCCCTGGAGGAGGGCGTCGCGCCGGACCTGGCCGAAGTGCTGCCGGTCTCCGAGTTCCGCGCCCCTCTCGATCTGATCCCCAAAGATGCCGCCGTGATCCTCGCCGCCGAAGAAGAGATCGAGCCGGCCCTGAAGGACCACTGGGAAGACGCGATCACGGCCATGCACGCCGCCGATGCGCAGCATCTCTACGAAGATGTGGCCGGCCCGCTGGCCGCGCGTGCGGCGATGGTCATCTCACGCCCGGTTGACGGTGACGCCACCGGCGACAGTGATGCGGAACCGCTCCGTGCGACCTTTGCCGAAACACCGGCCCGCAACCTCGCCGAGGCCGAGGCCGAGCTCGTCAAGCTGGTCGCCTCCGGCTATCGCACAGTTGTCGCATTCGACTCGCGCGGCGAGGCCGAGAGGACGCGGTACGGGCTCGAGAGGATCGACGCGAAGATTCTGGACGAGGGTCGCCTGCCGCTCGACCCCGGAGTGACCCTGGTCGAGGCCAGGATCAGCGAGGGCTTCGTCTCGCCAGGTTCGAAGATCGCGGTGATCCCCTTCAGGCGGCTGGTCCACCGGCGTCGGCGGGCTGAAGAACAGGCCCCCGAAGGGGTGCGCGGCCGACTCACCTTCTCCGAGCTGAGAGTCGGCGACTACGTAGTCCACGAGGACCACGGCGTCGCCCGCTTCGCCGGCTTCGAAACCCGCGAGGTCGGCGGGATCACCCGGGATTACCTGTACCTCGAATACAAGGGCGAAGACAGGGTCTACGTGCCGACCGACCAGTTCGCCAAGCTCTCGCGCTATTCGGGAGGCGCCGGATCACCGACGCTTTCGGCTCTGGGCGGCAAGAAATGGCTGAACATGAAGGCCCGCGCCCGCCGGGCAGCTGCCGAGATCGCAGGTGAGCTGGTCAACCTCTACGCCGAGCGCCGCACCAGGTCCGGCCACTCCTTTTCGGCCGACTCCGAATGGCAGATGAGCCTCGAAGCCGCTTTTCCGTACCGCGAAACCGCCGACCAGATCGAGACGATCGAGGCGGTCAAGGCCGACATGGAATCGGATCGGCCAATGGACCGGCTGGTCTGCGGCGACGTCGGATACGGCAAGACCGAGGTCGCGATCCGGGCTGCGGTCAAGGCTGCATCGGATGGCAAGCAGGTGATGATCCTCGCCCCGACCACGATCCTCGCCCAGCAGCATCTCGGAACTTTCAGGGAACGCCTGGCCGACCTGCCGTTCAGGGTCGACGGGGTCAGTCGCCTGCGACGTCCGGCAGAGGTCAAACGGGTGATCGCCGAGTGGTCAGAGGGCGTCGTAGACATCCTGATCGGGACCCACCGCCTGCTCTCACGGGACGTCCGGGCGAAGGATCTCGGCCTGATCGTGGTTGACGAGGAGCAGCGCTTCGGCGTCAAGCAGAAGGAATTGTTGCGCCAGATGAAGCTCAAGGTGGACGTGCTCTCGATGTCGGCAACGCCGATTCCGCGCACGCTCCAGATGTCGATGGCCGGACTGCGCGACATTTCGGTAGTCGAGACACCGCCCGAAGGCCGGCGCCCGGTCCGCACCTACGTCGGCCCCTGGGACGAGGCCCTGGTCGAGCGGGCTGTCAAACGCGAGGTCGAGCGCAAGGGGCAGGTCTTCTTCCTCCACAACCGGGTCGAGTCGCTGGACGACGCTGCCGAGAGGCTGCGGGCGCTGGTGCCGGGTCTGAAGGTCGTGATCGCCCACGGCCAGATGGACGAGGGTGTGCTCGAGAAGGCGATGCTGACTTTCATGCGCGGCGAGGCGGACTGTCTTGTTGCGACCACGATCATCGAGTCAGGGATCGACATCCCCGCGGCGAACACCTTGATCGTCGAGCGCGCCGACCAGCTCGGCCTCGCTCAGGCCTACCAGATCCGCGGCCGGGTCGGGAGGTCCCGCGAGCGGGCCTTCGCTTACCTGCTCTATCCGTCGGAGGAGTCCCTCACCGGGGAGGCCTCGACCCGCCTGGCGACCCTTGCCGACCACACCGAACTCGGCTCCGGCTTCAGGATCGCGATGCGGGACCTCGACATCCGCGGTGCCGGAAACCTGCTCGGCGACGAGCAGTCCGGCCATGTCGCCGCGGTCGGTTTCGAGCTCTACTGCCAGCTGATCGACGAGGCGGTCGCAGAGATGTCCGACCGGCCTGAGGGAGAGGAGGCCGCCGAACCGGTTCGCCTGGATGTCGGCGTGGACGCCTACCTCCCGGCTTCCTACATCCCGTTCGAGGCTGCCAAGATCGATATCCACCGACGAATCGCCGCCGCCCGTCGCAGCGGAGAACTTCGCCAGATTCGTGACGAGATGATCGACCGATTCGGCCGTCTCCCGGAGGAGGCGGAGAACCTGCTTTTGCTCCAGGGGGCCAGGATCGGACTCGGTTCGGCCGGAGCTTCGGCGGTCCAGTTCCGCGGCGGAAAGCTGACTGTGGTCGGCATCGAACTCGATTCCGATGCCGCCGAGGCCCTGCGCGAGAGCGTCGAAGGTGCGCTCTACGACTGGAAGTCGCACGAGGTCTCGCTGCGGATCGAAAACGACCCCCAGCTCCGGCTGGAGGCGATCACCCGGCTTGCCGAAGCCCTCAGCGAGGTCCGGATGGATATGCTCTCCAATTCGTTGTGAAGTCATCACTTTCAGCCACTTCAGGAGGGTCAACTGCATGAGCGGTGCACGCAAATCCGGTGTGATCATTTTCGGTGCCATCTTGGTTCTGCTATTCGCCTACGTCGCAATCGCAGAAGGCATCGGCAACCCCGGCGTGCCCGACGGTGACATCGCCCTGGTCGAAGAGGTACCCGACGGTCTGGGTGACATCAGCCAGGAGCAGTTCGACCGCTCCTTCCTGCAGTCCTGGAAGCGCGGCGCCCTTCACGAGGCTCCCGAACCGGGCGACAACCAGTTCGAGCAGATCAAGGAAGCGGCGATCAACGACCTGCTCGACCAGGCGTGGCTGACCGGCGAGGCCGGCGAGATCGGCGTGACTGCTACCGAACGTGAGATCGACAACGAGTTCCAGACGATCCGCCAGGACCAGTTCCCCAACGAGGCCGCATTCCAGAAGTTCCTCGAGGACAGCAACTTCACCGAAGAAGAAGTGCTCGACCGGGTCCGCCTCCAGGTACTCAGCCGCAAGATCGAGGAGCAGATCACGAGCGACGTCACTGACGTCCCCGAAGATCAGATCGAAGAGTTCTACGAGAGCTCGAAAGAAAACTTCACCACTCCCGAGACTCGCGACATCCGGTTGATCGTCGCCGATAACCAGGCCGATGCGGACGAGGTCGAAGCGGGTCTCGCGAAGGGCTCGGAGAATGAGGACTATGCGCGTCTGGCCGAGGAGTTCTCGACCAACGGCAGCAGCTCTCAGGGCGGCAGGACCGTTGCTACGGAAGGGGCCTTCCCCGATCCGGCCGGCTCCGAGGTCATGAGCGCCGAAGAGGGTGCCACGCTCGGTCCGATCGAAGCCGGCGGGGACTTCTACTTCTTCAAGGTCAACAAGATCAACCCCGAAGAGACCCAGACCCTCGACGACGTGCGCGGTCAGATTCGCCAGCAGTTGTTGCCCACGCTGCAGCAGCAGGCGATGAGCGATTTCGTCGCCGACTACAACTCCAAGTGGACCTCACGTACCTTCTGCTCCGACGACTTCAAGGTCGCCCGCTGCAGCAACTTCGAGGGTGACGGCCGTCTCGAAAGCGCCGACCCGGCCTGCTACGAAGATGGCGCCGCCGATGCCGAGCCGGCGCTCTCCTGCCCGACAGCCGTCGGGCTGAGGGCGCCTGCCGCCCCGGGCGGAGACTCGCTCGATCCGCTGGCTCCGGCCGGTGGAGCCAACCGGCCCCAGGGTCCGGTACCGGCCGGCGACCCCGAGGATGCGGCCGCCGCGGCAGCCGCTGCCGCCGGAGCGCATGTGGAACGGTGATACACTGGGCGGCAAGTCGATTCTGATCCATGCTGAGCAAGGCCTGGGCGACACGCTGCAATCCGTTCGCTATGTGGCGCTGGTCAGGC
>JBBRVF010000070.1:0-6415 GCA_038247145.1 Solirubrobacterales bacterium
CGGCAGCCGCGGCTGACAGTCCGGTGAAGGCGTTGAGCAACGAGATCACGACCGGCATGTCGGCGCCGCCGATCGGCAGCACGACCATCGTGCCGAGCACCGCCGCAACCACCAGCATCAGGATGAAGACCGGCTGGCTGAGGTCGGCGAGCTCGTTGTCGAAACCGAGGTAGACGCAGCCGGCGACCAGCACCAGCAGCAGCAGTCCGTTGATGATCTTCTGGCCCGGCAGGCCGATCGGCTGGCTGGGAATCAGCTCCTGAAGCTTTCCGAAAGCGACGTTCGAGCCCCAGAAGGAGATCGAGCCGATGATCATCGCCAGCAGGGTGGGAATGAGGATCTCGAGCGGTACCTGTACCGAAAATCCGGCGGCATCGAGGACCTTGGCGACCAGTCCGGCCTCGTCGGCCTGAACCGCTCCTTCATTGACCGTCGCCTGGGTGGCGCCCGATCCGAACAGCAGCTCGTCGATGTGGACCCAGTGGCGATATTCGGCCCAGGCGATCAGGGCGATGGCGCCACCGCCGAGGTCGTTGTAGAGCGCGATTATCTGCGGCATCTCGGTCATCTTGACCCGCTTCGAAGCGAACGCGCCGATCAGCGAGCCGACGACGAGGCCGCCGATGATTATTCCCCAGTTGCCGATGCCTTTCTGGGCAAGCGTGGTTGCCACGGCGATCGCCATGCCGACCGCGGCCAGCCAGTTGCCGCGACGGGCGGTGGTCGGGTGAGTGCCTAGCTTGATGCCGTAGATGAACAGCCCGAAGGCGACGATGTAGAGCAGGCCGACGGCCCCCCCGGTGGGATCGAGCGCGGCGACGGGCATCACTTGTCGTCTCCGGCAGGCGTATCGGAGGTTTCGCCTGCGGCGGCTTCAGCCGCAGCGGGTTCGGCGGCCTGCTTCGGCTTCTTTTTCTTGGTGCCGAACATCTCCAGCATGCGGTCGGTGACCATGAAGCCGCCGACGATGTTGACCGTGCCGAAGACAATCGCAATGAAGCCGATGACTTCGTCGAGGGTGCTGTTGGCATAGCCGACCACGATCAGTCCGCCCAGCAGGACGATGCCGTGGATCGCATTGGTCTGCGACATCAGCGGCGTGTGGAGGGTGGCCGGCACCTTGGAGATGACCTCGAAACCGACGAAGGCGGCGAGGACGAGGATGGTTATCTCGGTGACCAGATCCATTACTTCGCCGTCCTCTCACCGCGGATTTCGCCTTCATGGGCGATACAGGCGGCGTCGATGATGTCGTCTTCGAAGTTCAGGTTGAGGCTGCCCTCGTCGGTGATCATCAGGCCGAGCAGGTTCTCGAGGTTCCTGGCGTAGAGCTGCGAGGAGTGTCCGGGCAGGTCGGAAGGCAGGTTGGTCGGACCGACGATCTTCACGCCGCCGGATTCGACGATGCGGCCAGCCTCGGTCAGCTCGCAGTTTCCGCCGGTCTCGGCGGCGAGGTCGACGATCACCGAGCCGGGGGCCATGTTGGCGACCGCCTCGGCGGTGATCAGGGTCGGCGCCGGACGGCCCGGGATGGCGGCCGTGGTGATGATCACGTCCTGACGGGTGGCGTTCTCGGCCAGGGCCTGGCGAACCTGGTCGTTCTCCTCTCCGGTCAGCGGCCGCGCATATCCGCCTTCACCTTCGGCGTCGGGGATGAAGTCGAGCTCCAACGGTCGACCGCCGAGCGAGCCGATCTGCTCCCAGGCGGCGCGTCGGATGTCGAATCCGGTGACGATCGCACCGAGACGCTTGGCCGTGGCGATCGCCTGGAGACCGGCGACTCCAGCGCCGAGTACCAGAACCTTGGCGGGGCGGATCGTACCGGCGGCGGTGGTAAGCATTCCCCAGAAGCGGCCGGATTCGCGAGAGGCGATCATGGTCGCCGAGTATCCGGCAGCGGTGGCCTGCGAAGAGAGCGCGTCCATGGCCTGGGCACGGGTGGTGCGCGGGACCGCCTCCATCGCGAAGGCGGTGACCCCGGCGGTGGCAAGTGCGTTGTTGGTCTCGGCCGAGGTCCAGGGGGCGAGGTGGCTGATCAGGACCTGGCCCGATTTCAGCTCAGCGATCTCGCCGCCCGACGGCACCGCGACCGAGAGGACGACGTCCCCGGAAAGGGCTTCGGAGCGGTTGCCGGTCGTCGCGCCGGCTTCGGTGTACTGCCCGTCGGGATGCCCGGCCGCTTCGCCCGCACCCGACTCGACCACTACCTCGACCCCTTCCGTTTTCAGAAGTGAGCGAACGGCGTCGGGCACAAGTGCAACCCGGCGCTCCCCTTCAGCGGTTTCTTTCGGTACTCCGATTCTCATCGACTGGACCGGTTGAGCCTAAACAATGGGCGCCGCACAGGTTTTGCGAGCCCCGCCGTCACTTGGCGAGTTCGGCGAGACGCTCGATCGTATGGCGCTGCTCCGCGGGGTCGGTATGGACCGGCGTGACGATCAGCCGGTCGATGTTGTTCTCGCGGAAGCGGGCCAGCCGTTCGGCGACCTCGGCCTCCGTGCCGATCAGCGAAACCGCATTCACGACCTCGTCGGTCAGGGCGTTGAAGGCACCTTCCTTGTCGCCGGCCTGGAACAGCGTCTGGACCTCGTCGGCAACTTCGCCGAAGCCAAAACGGTGGGCCAGGTCAACGTAGAAATTGGTCTTGCGGCTGCCCATGCCACCGAAGTAGAGGACCAGACCCATGCGGACCATGTTGCGCGCGGCCTCCAGATCGCCGTCGATCGCGACCTGGACCGAGGGCGAGATCTCGAAGTCTTCGCGGGTCCGGTTGCCTTTGGCGAGGCCCGTCTCGATGTGTTCCCCCCAAGCCTCTTCGAAGCGGTCGATGCTGAAGAAGATCGGGATCCAGCCATCGGCCACCTCGGCCGCGATCTCAACCGATTTGCGGCCGATCGCCCCGAGAAAGACCGGGATGTAGTCGCGCTCCGGCTTGAAGTTCAGCTTCAGCGGCTTGCCCTGACCGTCAGGCAGCGGCAGCTGGTAGTGCTCGCCCTGGTGGTCGAGCTTTCCTTCGCGGGCGATGATCTCACGCACGACTTCGACGTATTCGAGGGTGCGACCCCAGGGCTTCGAATACGGCACTCCGTACCAGCCCTCGGATACCTGCGGACCCGAAGGCCCGAAGCCGAAAAGGAAGCGGCCGCCCGAAAGCGCGTCGATCGTCGCGCCGGCCATTGCGGCCGCCGCGGGTGGGCGGGCCGGAACCTGCATGATCGCCGCGCCGAGCTTGATCTTCTCGGTCTGGCCGGCCAGCCAGGCGAGCACGCTGACCACGTCGGAACCGTAGGACTCGGCTACCCAGACCGACTCGAAACCGACCTTTTCGGCGAACTGGACCGCGTCGAGTGCCTCCTGACCGCGCGGACCGATGCCCCAGTAACCGAGATACAAACCTAGCTTTAGCGCCATCTCGCCAGCCTATAGAGGCCGACCGGCAGCCTGCCCCGCGCCGCCATCTTCAATCAGGCGGAACACTTCACCCGAGGCATCGAGCAGCCCGTCGATGCGCTGCCCACTGGGCCTCCCTTCCCAGCCGGTGGAACCGACGTAGAGCGCCACCGAGCCACCGCCAGTGGAAATTGCGGCGCCCAGGTCACGGATCTTCTGGAGGGCCGCCTCGGGAAAGTCTTCGTGCGAGCTGTCGGCGGTGGCCATGACCTCGTCTTCGTCGAACCAGACGTCGCCCCCCTGGTAGTCAATATCGGCAATCAGGCAGACGTAGTACCTGAGCCCGTAGTAGTCACTCTCGTATTCGAGCCAGGCGAGGCTGACGCTGCGACCGTCCATTTCACCGCGGAAAACGTCGGTTGCGGCCCCAGGCAGAGGCAGCATCACGTGGGCGCTGTGGAACTCGGCAGGGTCCTGCTGCTCGGCAAGACCGTGACGGGCGGCGAACTCCCTGGCACTGTCGTCTTCCGGGTCGCCTCCGGCCAGCTTGAGCAAGGAGCCGACGATAAAGCCGTGGCGCTTGCCCCCGCTCCACTTTCGGTTGGCTTCGGCGCTTCTCGGCTGTGGCACTCCGCCGAGCCCTACCTGTTCGAGAACCTCGTCCCGGACCCGCCCGGCGACACGGCCGCCGCAACCGGCGACCAGATCGAGGTGCTCCGGATCCACCTGGCCGTCGGCCCGGTGTTGTCCGCGCCACTGCGGCACCTCACAGTTGAACGAACCGGAGGAAAGCCTGAAGCCGAAATCGGGTGGCGTCTCGTGGGCGAGCCAGTCGATCAGCGTCGGAGTGAACAGGCGATACAGCCAGACCTGCTCCTGGCCTTTCGCAACTTCGACCACATATCTGCGCTCGAGCTCCAGGGATTCGAAGGTCTGCTTCTGTCGCGGCCTGCTGTCGCCGGCCCAGGCGAACAGGTCGGATGCGAACTCGTCCACGCGGCAGTTCAGCAATGGAACCCAGCCGACGGTCTCCGGAAGGCGGGCGATGAAAACCGTGTGGTGCCCCTGGAGACTCCTCCCCATCACCTCTCCGAAAGTCGCCTGGTGGCGCAGCCTTCCGGTCGTACCGCCGGGCATCACCCCGATCAGCGACCAGACACAGTGCTTGACCGGGCCGGGCTGGTCCTCCGGAGCGGGCGCACCCGGATAGGCGGGGTCAAGCTTGAGGGTCAGACCGTTTCTGTCGCCGTAGGCGCGCAGATCGGCTTCGCACTTGCGAAGCTCCTCCATCGCGCTGTCTCCACTCAGGTCCACTTTGGCGATCCTATGCGCCTTCACCCTGTCGTCGCCAGAGTCAGTCACAATCAATCCGTGCTCGAGACCGAAACCGAAGTCCTTCCCGAACGGGGGCTGTCTGCCGCCGAGGCCGAGCGTCGCCTCCGGGAGCTCGGTCCTGCCGAGCCGCACTCCTCCCGCTCGACCTCAAGCATCGTCGCCGGCAACGTATTCACCCTGTTCAACGCGATCATCGGTGTCTTCTTCATCCTGATCCTCTCGCTCGGCCTGTTCGCCGATGCGATCTTCGGGCTGATCGCGATCGTCAACTCCTGGATCGGAATCCGCCAGGAGATGAAAGCCAAGGAGACCCTCGACCGGCTGGCGATCCTGGTTGCTCCGAGGGCGGCGGCGGTACGCGATGGAGGCGAGCTCGAACTGCTGGCCGACGAGATCGTTCCCGGTGACCTGATCAGGCTGGTTCCCGGAGACCAGCTTGTCGCCGACGGCCGGGTCGTCACCTCCCGCGGGCTGAACCTCGACGAATCGATGCTGACCGGCGAGTCCGACGGTGTGCCGAAGTCGGAAGGAGACGAAGTGCTTTCCGGGGGCTTCGTTCTCTCCGGCTCGGGCTACTGCGAAGCGACCGCGGTCCGGGACGAAAGCTATGCCGGCCGCATCGCCGGGGAAGCAAAGGTCTTCCGACACGCGCCCTCGCCCCTCCAGCAGGAGGTCAACCGCGTGATCGTCGCCTGCACCTGGGTGTTGATCCCGCTGGCCATTCTCCAGATCGGTTCGCTGATCGTGAGACGGGTCGATCTGGTCGAAGCGGCGCAGACCGCGACCGCCGGCCTGATCACCCTCATCCCGGAAGGCCTCGTGCTGCTGATGAGCGTCACCTTCGCTGTTGCCGCGGTCAAACTCGCCAAGCGTGGCACGCTGGTCCAGCAGATGAGCGCGACCGAATCGCTTGCGTCGGTCGACACGATCTGCGTCGACAAGACCGGCACTCTGACCGACGGCAACCTCAGCCTTGTCGGAATCGAGTCCGCCTACGTCACTGACACCAGGCTGGCCGGCCGCGAGCTGGGCGCCTTCGCTGCGAACGCCGGCGAGCGCAACCGGACCCTCGAAGCGATCGGCGACGAATTCCCCGAGACCGCCGAGACGGTGCTCGACGAGATCGTCTTCTCCTCGGAGTGGAAGTGGAGCGGCTTGACCTTTGACCGTGAAGGGGAGAGCCTGACATTCGTGCTCGGTGCGCCCGACGTAATGATCGAATCGGGTGTGCTCTCGCTGCCGGAGCAGATGGCCGCGAGGCTCGAGACCGAAACTGCCGCCGGGCATCGCGTCGTGGCCCTGGCCCAGACTTCCGCGGCCCTGCCCTCTTCGCCGGAAGACGGGCCGCCTGCCGGACTCGAACCGATCGCCCTCGTGGTGCTCTCCGAGAACCTTCGGCCCGGGGTCACCGAGACCCTTGATCTGATGCGGAAAGAGAACGTCGATCTCAAGCTGATCTCCGGGGATGCGAAGGCAACTGTTGCCTCGGTGGCAGCCGCGGTTGGCATTCCCGAAGACGCCGGGCTGGTTCTCGGAAGCGACCTGCCGGACGATCCGGAGAAGCTGGCCGAGGTCGTCCGCGACAATACGATCTTCTGCCGGATCAAACCGGAACAGAAGAAGCAGCTGGTGGCCGCGCTTTCGGACTCCGGCTGTTACACGGCGATGATCGGCGACGGGGTCAACGACG
>JBBRVF010000071.1:0-6409 GCA_038247145.1 Solirubrobacterales bacterium
AGTTCATGTACGCGCTCGACAAGGACGAAGAGGGTGCCGAGGGATACCTCGACAACCTTCTTGAAGAGCGCTTCGAAGCCTCGCAGGCAGCCGCTGCGGCCGCAGCCTGATTCAGCGTGGCGGCCGGCTCCGGAAACGCGGGCCTGGCCGCCGCACTGATCGTCGCCGCCGGCTCGGGTGAGAGGCTCGGTGCCGGTGGCCCCAAGGCACTGGTACCGCTCGGAGGACGGCCGATGTACGAGTACTCGCTGGATGCCTTCCGGGCCGCCTCGAGGATCGGTCGCATCGTGGTCGCAATCCCGCCCGGGCGGAAGGACGACTTCACACCCGACCCGGGCGTGATGCTGGTCGAGGGCGGCCCGGCACGCTCGCTCTCGGTGGCAAACGGTCTGGCCGCGATTGCCTCGGATTCCCACACGACGGATCTGGTGGTGGTTCATGACGCGGCCCGTCCGCTGGTCACTCCGGAACTGATCGACTCGCTCGTTGCACTGTTCGAAAGCTCACCTGACGCCGACTCCGTGATCGCGGCCGCGCCGGTCACCGACACGGTCAAGCGGGTTGACGTTATTGGCCGGGTGGAGGACACGCTCGATCGATCTGAACTGCGCGCCGTCCAGACGCCGCAGGTCTTCAGGCGGGCCGCGCTGGCCGCGGCGATCGCCTCGGGCGACCCTGAAAAGGCGACCGACGACGCCTCGCTGATCGAGGCCGCCGGGGGATCGGTCGTCGTCATGGACTCGCCTTCCTTCAATATCAAGGTCACGGTTCCGCAGGACCTGCTTTTCGCCGAGGCCCTGCTCGCCGATCGAAACTGAAAAAGACCCGGGAAAAGCATGCTCACCGACTACCACGTACACCTGCGCCAGGACGACATCGAGGCTTCGGCCGAGTCCCACCTCACCCCTGAGAACATTGCGCTCTACGGCGAAGCAGCCGACGCCGCGGGCATCACTGAACTGGGCTTCGCCGAGCACATATACCGCTTCACCGAGGCCCTCACGATCTGGGACCACCCGTTCTGGAAGGAGTGGGCCCTCGACGATCTCGACGGTTACTGCGAGGTGGTCGCCGCCAGCCCGGCCAGGCTCGGCATCGAGGCCGACTTCGTCCCCGGATCCGAAGATCGCACCGCCAACCTGCTGGAAATGCGCCCCTTCGACTTCGTGGTCGGCTCGATCCACTTCATCGGTGACCGCTCGCTCGACACCGAGGAGTTCTCGATCTGGGACAACCGCAGCGACCCCGACGAGATCTGGCGGCGCTACTTCGAGACCCTCGCGGCGGCGGCAAGAAGTGGCCTCTTCGACGTGCTCGCCCATCCCGACCTGATCAAGGTCTGGGGACGCGCCGGCCGGCTTCCTTCCCGGGATCCCCGCCACTTCTACGAACCTGCGGTCGAGGCGATCGCCGAGTCCGGCGTATCGGTCGAGGTCTCCACCGCCGGTCTGCGCAAAGCGGTCGGCGAGATCTACCCCTCTGACGCCTTCATGGAGATGTGCGTCGACGCCGGGGCCAGCTTTGCCCTTTCTTCCGACGCCCACGAACCGGGTCAGCTCGGCTTCGAGTACCCGGCCGCAGTCGCATTCCTCGAGCGCCACGGGGTGGAGGAGATCGCGACCTTCGAGGGCCGCAGCCGGACGATGGCGCCGGTGGGGGAGGCGGTCCGATGCCCGTAAGCGTCGGCATCGGCTACGACAGCCACCGCTTCGGCGAGGACCGTCCGCTGATTCTCGGCGGCGTCGAGATCCCCTTCGAGCGCGGGCTGATCGGCCACTCGGATGCCGACGTTCTCACCCATGCGGCGATCGACGCCGTTCTCGGCGCCGCGGGTATGGGCGACATCGGCACGCTCTTCCCGGACTCCGACCCCGCCTGGCAGGGCGCCGACTCGATCGGCATGCTGAGCACGGTGGTCGGCATGCTCAGGGGTCCGGTCGTCAACATCGACGTGACGGTCATCTGCGAAGAGCCGAAGCTGGCCGAACACCGGAACGAGATCGTCCGCCTGCTCGAGGGCGTCACTTCGGCCCGGATAAGTATCAAGGCAACCACCAACGAAGGCATGGGCTGGATCGGCCGTGGCGAAGGAATCGCCGCTATAGCCGTAGCCACCGTCGACCTCGCCTGAGATGCTCGGCGACGGCCTGAAGAGCAAGCTTTCCGACGGCGCCTTCCAGCTGAAGGTGCTGACCGAGACCGGGATCCTCGGGCCGAGCCGTCCCGACCGCACGGCGAAGGTGATCGGCACCCTGATCAGGGGCGGCACAACACCGGCGACGGCCATCCGGATCGCGGCGATCAAGCACGGCGATCGGCCGTTCATCGTCGACGAGGCGGGCAGTCTCGGTTTCCGCCAGATCGACCTGCGGACCAACTCGCTGGCCCGGGCTCTGTCCCGTATGGAGATCGGCGAAGGCGACGGCATCGCGATCATGTGTCGAAACCACCGCGGATTCGTCGAGGCGAACCTGGCCGCCTCGAAGCTCGGAGCGACCGCACTGTTCCTGAATACGATGTTCTCCGGTCCGCAGCTGACCGAGGTGGTCAGACGCGAAGCACCGAAAGTGCTGATCCACGACTTCGAGTTCACCGACCTGCTCGGTGAAGTCCCGGAGGAGGTGACCCGCATCGTCGCCTGGGGGCAGGCCGAAGCCGAAGCGCTCAGCCTCGACCTCCTGAGGGCCTCGGCCGACGAGAGTCCGCTGGACTTCCCGGGCCAGGCCGCGCGATTCATCATCCTCACCTCCGGCACCACCGGCTCGCCGAAAGGCGCCCAGCGGAGCAGCCCCGACGGTCTCGCCGGCCTTGCCGGGCTGCTCGACTGCATTCCGCACCGATCGGGAGAGACCATGGTCATCGCCGCGCCGCTGTTTCACTCATGGGGCTTCATCAACTCGGTCATCGCCCTGACCCTCGGGGCGACGATCGTGCTCACGAGCCGTTTCGATCCGGCCCGGACCATGGAGCTCGTCGACCAGTACGAGGCCGACGTGCTGGTGGCGGTTCCGGTGATGCTGCAGCGGATCCTCGACCTGCCGCCGGAGGAGAGCCTGCGCTTCCGGGCCGGGCAGCTGAAGATCACTTCTCTCTCCGGTTCTGCCCTGCCCGGAGGTCTCGCGACCCGCTGGATGGACCGCTACGGCGACAACGTCTACAACCTCTACGGCTCGACCGAGGTCGCTTTCGCAACGATCGCCGGGCCGGACGAGTTGAAGAAGGATCCGGCAACCGCCGGCTGCGCGCCCCGGGGTACGAAGCTCAGGCTGATCGACGATCGCGGGGAGGACGTAAGCACCGGTGAGACCGGCCGTATCTTCGTCAGCAACAACATGACTTTCGAGGGCTATACCGGCGGCACGGACAAAGAGCGCATCGGCAGCTTCACCGCGACCGGCGACGTCGGCCATTTCGGCCCCGAAGGGATGCTCTTCATCGACGGCCGTGACGACGAGATGATCGTCTCCGGAGGGGAGAACGTATTCCCGGGCGAGGTCGAAGACCTGATCGCCGGCCACGAAGACGTTCTCGAAGTGGCGGTAAAGGGTGTGGACGACGAGCAGTTCGGCCAGGTCCTTAAGGCCTGGGTGGTCGCGGCCGAGCCCGGAGCGGTGGACGAAGCCCGGATCAAGGCCTTCGTGCGCCAGAATCTCGCCTCCTACAAGACCCCCAAACAGGTCGTCTTCCTGCCGGAGCTTCCGAGGAATGCCACCGGCAAGGTTCTCAAACGGGCTCTCGCGTAGTAGGTTTTCGTTGACGATGAGCAGCGATCCGACTCCAGCTCCGTCCAGGGACGAGACGGCCGCCAAGGACGGCCTTCCCCCGGACCTGCGCGCCGTAGGCGAGGCTTCCGCCCGGATGAACGCGCGGGTCGAGGCTTACGCCAAGGAACTCGACGAGCGCGAGTCGAAGGCGCGCGCCGCCGAGATGGCCGCCCGTGAGTCCGAGCTGAAGGCCCTTTCCGCAGCACGCGAAGCGGTCAGCCGGGCGAAGGAGTGGGAGAAGAAGGCGGCTGAGGCCGATGCCCGATCGGCAGCCGTCGACCAGCGGGTCGAGCAGGTGCGGACCGAGGCCGCCCGCGAGACGGCCGAGGCCCGGGAAGAGATCAAAGCCAAGGCCCGCGACACCCTGCGCAAGCTGAGCGGCGAGGCCCGGGAGAAGATCGAGGTCGCACAGGAGGCCCGTGGCAAGGCTGAGGAGCAGGCCAAAGAACTGAAGGAGAAGGAGACCGACCAGCGCGCCGCCCAGGCGACCCTGGAGGCCGAAATGAAGCGTGCCCAGGGCACGCTTGCGGAAGAGCGCGCCAGCCGCGAGGAGGCGCTGAGCAAGGTCGCCGCCGAAGGCGAGGAGCGGCTCGCCGCCCGCACCCGCCACCTCGAGGAGACGGCCGAGCGACTGGCACGCGAGTCCCGACAGGCCGCCGAGCGCGAGGCCGCCGGCCGGATCGCCGCCTACGAGGAGCGGGCCCGCAAGGCTCAGGACCGTGCCGCTCAGGCCGAATCCCACGCCAACGAATTCGAGCAGCTTGCCCGCCAGCGCATCTCCGAGATCGAGTCTGAAATCGACAAGCGGGTCATGGAAGGCACCGAACAGGTTCGTCGGGAGGCCGGCGAACGGGTTGAGGAACTGATCGACCGCTTCGGCCGGGAAGCCGAGGAGAAGGCCCGCAAACGGGCCGAAGAGCGTCTTCGCGACGAGGACGAGCGAATCCGGCGTGAGGCCGAGCGCCGCGCAGAGCTGGCCCAGCAGTCCGCCGACGAAGAAGTTCGTGCGGCGGCCGACCGGGCGCGGCAGGAAGCGCTGGCCGCGGCCTCGAGTACCGCGCCCGACTGGGAACGCTCAGATTCGTCGTCGCGTGCCCCCGGCGAGGCATCAGCACCGCGTCGCCGCGGAGGTCCGGGCGGCGGCGGCTACCGCACCTTCTAGCGTGACCGAGCGACCCGGCGACGGGGGCATTCGAGTGGTCAGCATCAGGGATACGATGAGCGGCGAGCGCCGGATCGTCGACCCGGACCGGGAGGTGGGCATCTACGCCTGCGGTCCGACCGTCTACAGCCGGATCCATATCGGCAACGCCCGGCCGTTCGTCGTCTTCTCGCTGCTCGCCCGATTCCTCAAGAGCGAGGGCTACCGGGTGCGACTGGCGATCAACGTGACCGACATCAACGACAAGATCTACACTGCGGCCCGCGAGCGGGGGATCGAGTCGGGCGCCCTGGCCGAAGAGATGACCGCCGCCTACATCGAGGACACGGGAAGTCTGGGGCTGGGCAGGCCCGACGCCGAGCCTCTGGCGACCGCGACGATCGGGCCGATAGTCGATCTGATCGCCGACCTGGTCAAGTCCGGCCACGCCTACGAGTCCGGAGGTGATGTCTATTTCTCCGTTCGAAGCTTCGACGGCTACGGCAAGCTCTCCCACCGCCCGACCGAGGACATGGAACAGGGCGAGGACGACGCCGGCTCGCTGAAGCGCGATCCACTCGACTTCGCACTCTGGAAAAGCCACAAGGAGGGCGAGGACACCAGCTGGGATTCCCCCTGGGGTCCGGGCCGTCCCGGCTGGCACATCGAGTGTTCGGCGATGGCCGAAGCCGAACTCGGGGAGCTGCCCTTCGCGATCCACGGCGGCGGATCGGACCTGGTCTTTCCCCACCACGAGAATGAGATCGCCCAGTCGGAGGCCGCCCGCGGCAAGCCGTTGGCCCGGATCTGGATGCACAACGGCATGATCGAGACCGACGCCGAGAAGATGTCGAAGTCCGAGGGCAACATCTTCCAGCTCTCCGAGGCGGTCGATCGCTTCGGCTCCGAGGCCGTGGTCGCCTACTTGGTCTCCGGCCACTACCGCCAGCCACTCGCCTTCGGCGAGGTGCAACTCGAGGAGGCGGTGGCGAGAGTGGACCGCCTGCGCAACTTCCTGCGCTCGAACCCACCTGGCGGCAACGGAGCGGGCATCGGCGATGCCGCCGACCCGGGCCCGGCGGCGGTCGAGCGCTTCCGAGATGCCCTGGCCGATGACTTCAATACCCCGCGGGCGATGAGCGAGCTTTTCGATTTCGTGCGAGCCGCCAATCAGGAACCGGTGGCCGGCGCCGGCGACGCTGTGCTGGAAATGCTCGAATTGGCCGGGCTCGAGTCCCTGGCTGAATCCGGAGGCGACGGTCCCGATCAGGCCGCCCAGGAGATGCTGGCTGAGCGGGAGAAGGCCCGGGCCGACCGCGACTTCGAAACGGCCGACCGCCTTCGCGACGAGCTGGCCGAGCTCGGCTGGGAAGTGCGCGACAGCGCCGAAGGCGGCAGCCTGGTGCCGCGCTCCGGCGGCTGAGATGGCCGGCCGGAACCACGCGACTCAGGACACCGGTACCGAGTTGATCTACGGTCGCCGTCCGGTCGCCGAGGCCGAGGC
>JBBRVF010000072.1:0-6390 GCA_038247145.1 Solirubrobacterales bacterium
TGACGGCGGGAATCCCGGTCAGAAGCAGAACCAGGGCGGCGGTGCCGCCGGATCAGGCGGCGGTGAGGGAGGCAGTCGTCCGAACAAGAACCGTCAGAACAACGGTGGAAACCAGGGTAAGGGCGACTCTCAGCCCGGGGCGTAGCGTCCGCCGGCCCTGGCCCATTCCAGCACCGCGTCGTGGCCGATGAAGCCATCGGCGACCTCGATGTCTCCCCGGCGACGCACCAGGTACCAGGCGTCATCATCGAGTTCCTCGCCGGTCTGGGCGCAGTTCGGTCCGGCCCCTTCGGGCACCTCGACCTTCGGCCAGATATGCCAGTCGTTCTTCTGCATCAGCCACGGCACAACGTGTTCCAGGCGGCAGAAGGATGCGCCCAGGTTCCTTTCGGGCTGAATCAGCCTCAGGCCTTCGCCTTCATCCAGCCCCACCCCGCACCAGTAGCACTTCAGCTTTCTTGCCATGAACCCATTCTGCCGCAATCGCCTCCCCCTGCCCAGTCCCGATCGAGATTCGCCATCTTCCGGGTCGGATCTTTGCGGGATGGACGAGATCCCCGACCCGGAACGAAGGGTTCCGGCTGATGCGGTGAAATCCGACCCGGAAAAGTGGTTGACGTTGACGGTTTCGTGACGGTATGCGAACATGTGTTCGTATATGGTCGTTTGTGTAATCCTGCCCCTCCTTGCCCTCCGGGCGGCGCTCGGCGACGGGTCAGACCGACTCCGGGAGCCGATTGCGCTGGCCCCTCAGCATGACGGCGCGCAACTGGTCGGCCAGGTATCTCCGGCCGCCCACAAACTGGGCGTACGAGCCGGAATGGGCCTCGGGGAGGCGGTCGACATCTGTCCCGAACTGTCCCTGATCACCCCCGACCCGACCCGCTCCGAAGCCGTCTGGCAGAGCTTCCTCGCCCGGATCGAGTCGATCGGAGCAGGAGTCGAATCGGAAAGACACGGCGAGGCATTCTTCCTCTCCGACGGCATCGAAAGGCTTCACGGCGGCCTCGACGGGGTCATCCGACAGACCTCCGGACGGCTCGGACCCGCAGTCAGGATCGGGGCGGCCCCGACCCGGCTGGCCGCCTTCGCCGCGGCTCACCGGTCGGCAGAAGGCACGCTGAACCGAGCCCGGATAGTCCCGCCCGAACAGCTCCAGGAGAGCCTCGACTCCCTGCCGGTGACGATCCTCAACGGCCGTCTCGGCGGCACCGATGCGGCCTGCCGGCGGATGACCTCCTCCCTGGTCCGACTCGGCATCAAACGACTCGGCGGACTGCGGGAAATCTCCCGGGACGCGGTCGCCGACCGCTTCGGCGAGCTTGGCATCGAAGCGCTGGAGACGGCACTGGGGGTGGAACCTGAACTGCGCCCCCGGACTCCCCACGAAGAACTCACCGAGACGCTCGAGCTGCCCGAAGCCGGCTCCGGGATCCATCTGCAGAGCGCGCTGACCATCCTCTGTGACCGGATGGCGGCGCGACTGGCCGGCCTCGGCATGAGTGCCCGTTCGGTGGCGATGGAGGCACGGCTCAGCGGCGGCGGCAGCTGGGCCAGGGAGACCGCACCGCGGGAGCCGACCGGACGGGCCGACCTGCTGAGGATGATCCTGTCGCCCGGCCTGGAGCAGCTTCCCCGCCCGGCCGAGCACCTCGGCCTGCGCATAACCGGCATGACCGCCGCCGCACCGAAGCAGACCGAACTCTCCCGCCGGCCGGAAGAGACCCGCCTGCTCCGGCTCAACGAGGCAGCCCATCAGGTCCGGGCGGTGGTCGGCGAAAGCGGCCTGATGCGGGTGCTGGACGCCGAGATCGACTCCCACCTGCCCGAGCGCCGGATGCTCCTGACCCCTTACCTGTCCCGATGAGAAAGCTGCCCCGATGAGAGAGGGCTTCTTCTCCGCCCCGGGCAGCGGCAGACCGTCACGGCTCTACGAACCGAGGCCGGTCGAGGTCGCCAGCGATTCCAGACGCACTCCGACACAGGTCAACGATGTCGATGTGGTCGCGGTCCGGGAGGAGTGGATCGTCGAAGACGGCTGGTGGACGGCCGCCCCGATCCGGCGCTGGTACTTCGAACTGGTCCTGATCGACGGACGTGACCTGACTGTCTTCCAGGCTTTTCCTTCCGGTCAGTGGTTCGCCCAGCGGGCCTGAAGGTCCGTGGTCCAGGATGGCGCCGTACGTCGAACTCCACTGTCATTCCTCGTTCTCTTTCCTCGACGGGGCCTCCTCCCCACTCGAACTCGCCTCCCGGGCTGCCGAACTCGGTTACCCGGCCCTGGCCCTGACCGACCACGACGGCGTCTGGGGTTCGATGGAGTTCGCGGTCGCCTGCAAGGGCGCCGGGATCAAGCCGATCACCGGCTCGGAGCTGACCGTCTCGATCAACGGCAGGCTCTTCCATCTCACCCTGCTGGTCGAAAACCAGACCGGCTACGCCAACCTCTGCCGGCTATTGACCGAAGCCCACGCCCATACACGCGACGGCCGCGAGCGCCGGGCCGGACAGCCCTCGGTACCGATCGAAGCCCTGGTCGGCAGGAGCGAAGGGCTGGTCTGCCTGAGCGGCTGCGCCGGACGCGGACCGTTGACTTCTGCCTGGGGTGACGGCGACCTCGCCGGTGCCGAGAAGCTGGCTCGCAGCCTGGTCGACTGGTTCGAGCCGGACAACTTCCGGATCGAGCTGCAGCGACCCTACTGGCGTCACGACCGGGCCCGCAACCGCTGGCTCGACTCCCTGGCCGGCAGGCTCGGGCTGCTCACGGTCGCGACCGGCAACGTCCACAGCCATCAGCCGTCCCGTGCCCGGCTCCAGGACGCCCTGGTCGCGGTCAGGACGGGAACGAGTATCGAAGCCTGCGAGCCCGAGCGCAGGGGCAACTCCTCCTCCGCCCTGGCCTCGCCGGAGCAGATGGCCGCCCGCTTCCCCGATTACCCGGGGGCCGTGGCCGAAAGCGCGGAGATCGTTTCCAGGCTGGAATTCGACCTCGAGAAGGAGCTCGGGTACCGGTATCCGCAGTCCGACGACCCCGGTGCCGACCGCACCCTGAGCGAGCTCTGTCTGTCAAGGCTCGACGGTCGCTACAAAGGCACGCCACAGGCGACCGAGGCCGACCGGCGCCTGAAGGAAGAGCTGAGGATCATCCGCGGCCTCGGCCTCTCCGGCTTTTTCCTGCTCCATCACGACCTGCTTGAACTGGCACGGGAAGTGGCGGCCGAGGTCCGCGGCCCGGACTCCGCCCGCTCCGTCCTGCCGCCGGGTCGCGGCAGGGGCTCCAGCGTCAGCTCGATCGTCTGTTACCTGACCGGTCTCTCCCACGTGGATCCGGTCAAGGCCGAGCTCTTCCCCGGCCGCTTCCTCAACGAGGAGGTCACCGCCGTGCCGGACATCGACCTCGACTTCCCCCGTGACATCCGGGCGGAGCTGATCCCCCGGATCCATCAGCGCTACGGCGTCGAGCGCTCGGCCCTGGTCGCCGCTTTCCCCACTTACAGAACCCGGGGAGCGATTCGTGACTTCGGCAAAGCTCTCGGCATACCCCAGACCGAAATCGAGAGGGCCGCCCGCTCGGTCGACTTCCACGGCAGCGACGACCTCGAGCGCGATCTGGCGGCCGCCGTCGGCTACGAACGGGCCCGGTCGGCCGGCTGGAAGAACCTGGCCTGGCTCTGCGGCGAGGCCCGCGGCAACCCGAGGAACCCATCCCAGCATTCGGGCGGAATGGTGATTTCGACCGGCCCACTGGTCGAGATCTGTCCGGTGGTCCCGGCTGCCATGGAGGGTCGCCAGATCGTCCAGTGGGACAAGGATTCCTGTCAGGATGCGGGATTCCTCAAGGTCGACCTGCTCGGTCTGGGGATGCTCTCGGCGGTCGAGCGCTGCATCGACGAGATCAGCCGGATCCGGGGCCAGGCGATCGACCTCAGCCGGATCAACCTCAAGGACGAGCCGACCTTCGAGGCGATCCGCCGGGCCGAGACCACCGGTGTATTCCAGATCGAAAGCCGGGCCCAGATGCAGATGCTGCCGAGGATGCGGCCGATGAACCTCGACGACATCACGATCGAGGTGGCGCTGATCCGGCCCGGACCGATCCAGGGCGGTGCCGTCCACCCCTACATCGAGCGTCGACGCCGGCTTCGAGAGGATCCCTCCTACGAGGTTCCCTACCAGCACCCGCTGCTCAAGCCCGTTCTCGAAGAGACCCTCGGAGTGATCATCTTCCAGGAGCAGGTGATCGAGGTGGCGATGAACGTCGCCGGCTTCAGCTCTTCCGAGGCCGAGAGCCTGCGCCGGGCGATGAGCCGAAAGCGCTCCCGTCAGGCCCTCGAATCCCACCACCGCCGCTTCATCGAAGGCGCGATCGGCAACGGCGTGCCGGAGAAGATCGCTCAGAGCATCTTCGAGCAGATCATCGGCTTCTCCGGATTCGGCTTTCCGAAGGCCCATTCGGCCGCTTTCGGCCTGCTCGCCTATCAGTCGGCCTGGCTCAAAGTCCATTACGGACCGGAGTACCTGGCGTCGCTGCTGAACGAGCAGCCGATGGGTTTTTACCCGCCGGATTCACTGGTGCAGGAGGCGAGACGTTCCGGAATCGGCATCCTTCCTCCCGACATCAATGCCAGTCGGGTCGAGTGCTCCGCCGAATGGGACGCGGATACAGCAGAGACGGATCAGCCCGCCGTGAGAATCGGACTCGGCTACGTGAAAGGGGCAGAAGGCGCCGAGATGGAGCGACTGGTCGGCGAAAGGGACCGCGGTGGCACCTTCCGGGACCTCGGCGACCTGGCCTCGCGGATGCCTCTACGAAGGCAGGAACTGGAGCAGCTGGCCTGGGCCGGCGCTCTGCGCTCCCTGCCACGCGGCGACCGGGCCTCCGGGCTGTGGAGCGTCGGCCTGATGCCGCATCACCCGGCCTCGGTCGGCGGAAGGCAGCTTTCCCTGGCTTTCCCGCAGGAGGAGACACCCGAGCTGCAGGAACCGGAGGACTGGGCCCGGGTCGCCGCCGAGTACGGCAGCATCGGCATGACTCTGGAAGGCCACCCGATGGCGCTGGCCCGCAAGGACCTGCCGAAAAAGGTGCTGACCGCAACCGAAGTCATGAATCTGCCGGACCGCTCCAGCGCCGACGTCGCCGGGCTGATGGTCGCGAGACAGAGGCCCGAGACAGCCAAAGGCGTCTACTTCGTACTGATCGAAGACGAAACCGGCACTCTCAACCTGGTTGTGCCTCCACCGGTAGCGGCCCGGCATCGTCTGGTGATCAGGACCGCGACGATGATCCGGGCCAGGGGCAGGATCGAGACCAGCCAGGGTGTGGTCAACCTGGTCGCAGCCTCACTCTCGGAGCTCCAGCCGCTGGATCCAGCCGTCAAGACCGTTGCCCCGCCCAAGCACTCCTTCGGCCGCCGTGGGCGATGAACGGAATCGCTTCGCCACCGATATACGTGCGCGTGCACTCGGCTCTGTGTCTGCCTTCCAGAGGACTACTGCACAAGGTCTTGCAAACACATGTTCGTGTCCGAACGGGTACGTACAGTACGAACCTATGTTCGTGCATATGAAGAAACTCCCCGCAAAGACCGCAGACATCTTCGACCTGGCGATCGAGTTCGCCACCCTCGGTGAATACGGCCTCGAATACCCCGATGGCGCGGCTGGCCCCTGTCGCCAGACTGCTGCCCCTGACTGTGGACGCGGAGACATGCGTCCCCGGACCACTGGCAGCTCGGCCGTTCGCCGTCGTGAGCATCACGTCGCCAGCTCCGCCCTTCCAGAGCCCCTGCGCCCTCCCCGCATCAAGCTCTCCTTCAGCTGACCGGCGAGATCTGACCCGACGTCCGCGCGGCGTCGTCGTCCGTCGTAGGTGTCGCGAGGCGTCCCTTGGGCTCAGAGATCCCTGCACGAAGAAGGGCCACCCTTTCGGATGGCCCTTCAATCAAAAACCGGCGGCGACCTACTCTCCCAGGGGGTTGCCCCCCAAGTACCATCGGCGCTGCGGTGCTTAACTGCTCTGTTCGGAATGGGAAGAGGTGTTTCCACCGCGCTATTGCACCACCGGAAATATGTCGAGACGACACCTCGATGGAGCCTCAAAACTGCACAATGACCTATGAAGACTGAAATAAATATCCGTCAAGCCCTCGACCCATTAGTACCGGTCAGCTACAGGTGTTACCACCCTTCCACCGCCGGCCTATCAACCTGGTGGTCTACCAGGGGTCTTACTCCTTCTAGAGGATGGGAGAATTCATCTCGAGGACGGCTTCCCGCTTAGATGCCTTCAGCGGTTATCCGTTCCGTACGTAGCTAAGCTGCGGTGCCCTTGGCAGGACAACAGCTACACCAGAGGTACGTTCATCCCGGTCCTCTCGTACTAGGGACAAA
>JBBRVF010000073.1:0-6371 GCA_038247145.1 Solirubrobacterales bacterium
CGGGCTCGATTGCGGTCACCGGACTGGCCCCTGGAGACGAGTTCGCCTCCACAGAGGCGACCATCGCGGGCAGTGAGTGCCTGGTCGTCGCCACCGATGCCGGGCTCGACCTCATCTGCCCGCCCGAGCGGGTCGCTGCAGTCCGCGACCAGTTGGTCGCCGACGGGGCGGTTCCGGTTTCGCAGGCCGCCGCTGAGATCCTGCGGGTCGAATCCGGCCGACCGGCGCTCGAGAGCGAGATGAACGCCGCACCGATGCCGGCGGAAGCCGGCGTGGTCGAGCGGGCTGTCGACTTCACCAAGGGCTGCTACATCGGCCAGGAACCGGTGGCTCGACTCCATCACCGCGGACGAGCCAACCGCCATCTGCGCGGCCTGCGTCTGGAGGGGCCCGTTTCGACCGGCGACAAGATCTATCTTGACGAGCGGGACCTGGGCAGGATCGGCACCTCGGTCGTCTCACCGGCGTCGGGCCGAATCGCCCTTGCGATCCTGCGCAAAGAAGCCGAGCCCGGTGCCGAAGTGAGAATCGAGAGCGCCGACGGCGAAGTCGCCGCAACCGTGGTCGAGCTGCCTTTCCCGGCCGGAGAAGAAGCTTGAGCGCCCGCCACCAGGGTCTCGGCGGCCGTCCGCTCGGCTCCGACAGCCCGCTCTTCGGTGGGTCGCCCGGCTCGGAGTCGGACGACGGCCAGGCCGTTCCCGAGCCGCATCCGTTGAAACCGATCCCGCCATGGGATCCGCGCGCCGACGACTACGCTTCACATGCCGGCGACAGCGGGATCGAGACCCCGGAGCAGGCCGAAGCCGCCCTGGCCGAACTGAGATCGCTGCTCCCCGCCGACGAGGCCGAGCGCAACCTCGACGACTGGGGCCGCTCGGAAAGGGTTGTATCGCTGGTCGAACCTCTGCTCAACTTCTATTACCGGTACTGGTTCCGGGTCGAGACCAGCGGGATCGAGAACATTCCGACCGAAGGCGGAGCACTTCTGGTCTCCAATCACTCCGGTGCCCTGCCCCCCGATGCGCCGATGATTATGCAGGCGATCCGAAACGAGCACAGCATGCCGCGGCCCCTCTACATGCTGGGCGAGCACTGGTTCAAGGGGTATCCGGGCGTTTCGATGCTGGCTAACAAAATCGGCCTCGTCCCCGCCCACCGGGAGAATGCCCAGCGCCTGCTCCATGACGAAGGCCGCCTGGCGATCGTCTTCCCCGAAGGCCAGAAGGCCACCCGCAAGCTCTACTGGCAGCGCTACCGACTGCGCCGGTTCGGCCGGGGTGGCTTCGTCAGGACAGCGATCCGCGCCCGTGTGCCGATCGTGCCGATCGCGCTGATCGGTGCCGAAGAAGCGATGCCGATCTTCGCCCACCTGCCGCTGATGCAGAAACTGACCGGGCTGATCTACTTTCCGGTGACCCCGTCTTTCCCCCACTTCGGCCTCGCCGCACCGCTGATGTACATGCCGGCGAAGTTCAAGATTCACTTCATGAAGCCGATCGACATGGCCGAGTACCCGGTCGAGACCGCCTCGGACCCGGCTGAGATACAGGTGGTCGCCGAGCGCATCCGGAGGGAGATTCAGATCGAACTCGAAGAGATGCTTCAGGACCGGCAGTCAGTCTGGACCGGATGACGCCCCGGGGTGGGATACATTGCCTCCTGTGAGGGGAACCCAGTCCTGCTTAAGCATGCTGATTCTGGCCGGAGTGGTTTTGGCCGGCTGCTCGGCCGAGAGCCACCCCAACGACCCCCGTCCGCCACTCGTTCCGGTGGTCAGCGTTTCGGTCTCGGAGGATTCGATCGAGGTCGCTCCCCGCGGCATAGGGCTGCCGGGTCAGCAGACGGCCAACCTCAACCAGAACCGGAACGCACCCGAGAACCAGGGTGACCGGTCGGCGCCTGCCGTGGTCAACTTCAGGACCTCCAACCTGATTCGGAAAGAGGTCCCGCTCGTACTGGAGGGCCCGGTCGATCGCGCCTACCCGATGGCGCCGGCTTCGCCCGGCTCCTTCTCGGTCGGGCTGGAGCCCGGCATCTACCGCCTCAGCTCCCCCGGGAGCAGCGGTACGGCGCGCCTGCTCGTCGGAGGCAGCCGGGTCTCTTCATCCGGCGATCTGCTGACTCCCTGATCCGACTGCGGCGCGAGAGCGTCGGCGCGAGCGGATGAGCAGCCTAGCGAGCACTCCGTACCTCGGGGAGAAGAGCAGGGCAAAGGCGAAGCAGAGGGTGGCGACCAGCCCCATTGCGCCGGCGATCGAAGCGTCCAGGGCGACCGCAGAGCTGTAACCGCCGATCGCACTTACCCAGCCGATGGCAACCGTCGCGAGAATCAGCGGCAGCAGCCGCACCGTGAGCAGATAGGCGGCTGCGGCCGGGACGATCAGCATCGTGACCACCAGGATCGCTCCGACCGACTCGAAGGCGGTCACACCGGTCACCGCCACCGCGATCAGCACCAGCCTCGAGACGAGCACCGGAGAGACGCCGTTGACCCTTGCGAAGACCGGGTCGAATGTCGAGACCTTCAGCTCCTTCCAGAACAGCACCAACAGCAACAGGTTGACGAGCGCGACCGAGCCCAGCAGCGGCAACGATCGCGCAAGCTCGAGCCCGAAAACCTCCCATGTCCGGAACGGCGTGAATGCGATCTCTCCGTAGATCGTCGAGTCGAGATCGAGATGTACGCCCGAGGCGAAGGTTGTTACGCCGATCACGCCGATCGCGAACAGGACAGGGAATACCAGCCCGATTGCCGCGTCTGCACGGACCAGGCCGGTCGCCCGGATCTGCTCGATGCCGATCACGCAGATCACCGCAAAGAGGCCGGCGCCGATAATCACCGGCAGCGGTGCCCGCGAGCCGGTCAGCAGGTAGACGAGCACTATTCCCGGCAGGACGGCGTGAGCCACCGCATCCGAGAGAAGCACCTGTCGGCGCAGGATCAGAAACGGTCCGAGCAGCCCACAGGAAGTGGCAAGCAGTCCTGCCGTCAGGACGATTGCGAGATCATCACTCATCCGGAATCTCCCTGGAGATCGCCACCAGCCGGTTGGTCAGGTCCTCGCCGATCGAGCTGCGCAGGTCCCTCGGGTCCGGCTCGCGGGCATCCGGCAGCTCGAGCTTCCAACCGTGCTCGAGCCAGACGCCCCACAGCTCTCGGCGGTCGAGCAGTGAGTGCACCGCGGCCGCGCCGGACTCGGAAAGGTAGATGCGCTCACCGTCCCGATTCAGGGCGCCGGCGCGGTCCAGATCCTTCAAGGCCCGGCGTACCGTGGCCGGTGGACGACCACTCAGGGCCGCCAGTTCGTCCGCCGTAGGAGGGGCTCCCGAGTGGACCGCCGTTTCCAGGTCGATCAGCACTCCTTCGTTATTGGCCCGCCGGCGATCCCTGCTCGTCTTTCCGGCCTTCCAGACCACTCCTCGACCGGGGGCAAAAAGGATCGCCGCCATCGCCACGACGAAACCGACCATGACGATCACCGGTCCTGTCGGAACCGAGGCCGCAGTCGAGATCAGCGAACCGGCGGTGCCGACTGCCGCGCCGACCAGACCGGCGATTGCCAGCAGAGCAGGAAGGCGGTTGGTCAGCTGTCGCGCGGTGACCGTCGGGACGATCAGCATCGCGACCATCAGGATCGCGCCTACGGTTCGCACGCCGATCACGATCGCGACGACCAGCATCGCGGTCATCGAAAGCTCGATCAGCCGCACCGGCAACCCGACCGAGCCGGCGAATGAGAGATCGAACAGCGCCGCCTTGAGCGGGCGGAAGGCCAGCGCCACGAATCCAAGCGAAACCAGGCAGAGGATCCCCATGACCACGAGATCGCTCTCCAGCAATCCCGCCGCCTGACCGAAGAGGTAGGTATCGAGGCCGGCCTGGCTGGAATTGTTGAAGTTCGCCAGGAAGGTCAGCATCACGATGCCGAGAGAGAAGAAACCGGTCAGCACCACACCGATCGCGGCGTCGGGTCGGATCCTGCCGGTCCGTTCGATCGCAAGGATCAGGACCGAAGCCAGCACGCCGGCGATGGCCGCCCCGATCGCCAGGGTCGCCGCGTCCTTGGCGCCGGTGGCCACGAAAGCAACGCAGACTCCCGGCAACGCCGCATGCGAGAGGGCGTCGCCGACCATGCTGCGCTGACGCAGAACCGCGAAGGCTCCGAGTACGCCGGCCGCAACGCCGAGGATCACGGCACCGATCAGGACGACAGAGTCGGTGTAGTTCAGAGGGATCGCGTCAATCAGCCAACCCATGCCGTATCCCCTATCCCGTCCTCTCCCGCCAGGCCGCCGTAGGCTCGCCTCAGCGAGTCCTTCGACAGCGCCTCGGAAACCGGCCCGCAGGCGATCGTCCGAACGTTCAGCAGCAGAGCCCAGTCGAATCGGGATCGCACCGTACCGATGTCATGGTGGACCACGATCACCGTCCGGCCGGCGGAACTTATTTCAGAGAGCAGGTCGAGCAAGGCGACCTCGGTCCGGGCGTCCACCCCTGAGAAAGGCTCGTCGAGCATCATCACCGGCGCGTCCTGGGCCAGCGCCCTTGCGATGAACACCCGCTGCCGCTGACCACCGGAAAGCTCGCCGATCTGGCGGCGCGCGAACGACCCCATCCTCACCCTCTCGAGCGCCCGGTCGACGTGCTCGTGATCGTCGCTCCCGAGGCGCCGCACCCAGCCCGCGGACCGGTACCGACCCATCTCGACGACCTCGCGCACCGAGATCGGGAAGTCCCAGTCGACTTCGTCGCGCTGCGGGACGTAGGCGACGCGGTCGAGCGCCTCGGAAGCTGGTCGGCCCTCGATCAGCACGTGGCCGGCATCCAGCTTGAGAAGTCCTACCGCAGCCTTCAGCAGGGTCGACTTGCCGGCACCGTTCGGGCCGACGATGGCTGCAAGCTTGCCCGCGGGTACGGTCGCATCGACATCCCACAGGACCGGCCTCGACGAATAGGAGGCGGTAAGCCTGCGCACCTCGAGTGCCGCCGGCGATGAGGGGAGCGGCGTCACCTCAGGCCCTCCGCGAGCAGGTTGACGTTGGATTCGAACATGCCCCTGTAGGTGCCTTCGGGCGTGCCGTCCTCCCCGGCCGCATCGGAATACAGCTCACCACCGATGACCGCGTCCTGGCCTTTCTGCCGAGCCGAAGCCAGCACGGCCTGGACCGTCTGCTGCGGCACGCTCGACTCGACGAAAACCGCCTTGACGCCACGGTCGGCGATCAGCCCCGCGATCCGCTCGATGTCGTCGGTTGTCGCCTCAGCAGCGGTGGACAGACCCTGAATGGCCTCGACGTCGATGTCGTACCTCCGCCCCAGATACCGAAAGGCGTCGTGGGAGGTGACCAGCACCCTGCGCTCGACCGGTATCGCATTCAACTTGCGCTTCGCCCCGGCGTCCATCCGCTCGATCTCGGAAAGGAAGGCGGCGGCATTGCGCCTGTATTCGGCGGCGCCTTCCGGATCGATTTCGATCAGCCGGTCGCGCACGGTCTCGGCGGCGTAGCTCCAGAGCCCTGGGTCGAACCAGACATGAGGGTCGAATTCCTCCTCGGCGGTGGCGTTTACCGGGGCGTCGAGAAGCTGCTCGCGGGGCATCGACTCGCTGACCGCGAAGACCGGTCTCGACTCGCCGATCTCCTCCAGTACCTCTTCCATCTTTGCCTCGAGATACAGGCCGCCGTAGAAAATGATGTCGGCCTCGCGCAGTGCGGTCACGTCGCCGGCGCTGGCCTTGTAGAGATGCGGATCGACGCCCGGGCCCATCAGGGCATCGACCGAGACCCGGCCTCCGCCGATCTGCTTCACCGTGTCGGTGATGAAGTTCGTGGTGGTCACAACCTTTACCTCGCCGTCACCTGAGTCGGTAGTGCCGGTCGCCTCGCCGAGATTGGAGCAAGCGGCCAGAAGCATCGCCGCCGCCGCGACTGCGAAGAGCGCAGGCACCGAGAGTGCGCGCCGCGAGTTCAGGAGACTGGCACCTCGGAAGTTCGTGAAGCTCATCATTATTTTGAGTCTAGCCTAAATATCTACTGAATGTAGGATGCCCAGCGACCTTGATGAACCCGAGAGGAGCGAAGTGCCAATAGATCTCGCAGATGTGAGCAAGCTTGACGTCGAGCCCGGTGAACTGCCGGAGAAGATGGCCGCATGGGTGATCCGCGAAGAGACCCAGGGTGAGCCGACGGACGCCTTCAAGCTGGAGGAGATCGAAACCCCCGAGCCCGGGGCCTTCGAGGTTGTGGTCCGCGTGATGGCCGCCGGAGTCAACTTCAACACCGTCTGGGCGGCTCTCGGCCAGCCGGTTTCGGTTTTCGGATACGGCGACCACCCCGAGTTCGGCCACCACATCGGGGGCTCCGACGCCTCC
>JBBRVF010000074.1:0-6371 GCA_038247145.1 Solirubrobacterales bacterium
ACCCCCATGGAGCGCCTCGTGACGGAGCGGTGGGTCCGGTCGCGATGATGGACACCTTCCTCCAGCCGAACGGCTACATCGAGGATGCCTGCGGCGGCGAGCCCTGCATCGGCGCCGGCTGGGACGGTGACTACGACAGCGTCATCCCCGTTCCATGACCGGAAACGGCCAGGTGGTCAGCGGGGCCGGTAGATGAAGCGGTTTCCAAGCAACTCGGTGACGGTGACGAAGCGGTAGCCACGGGAGCGGAGGTTGTGGATGGCGCCGGAAAGCGCCGCCACGGTCTGACTCCGCGGACCGCCGCCGTCATGCATCAGGACGATCGAGCCGGAGCCCGCCGCGCTTATGCGGGAGCGGATCGTGCCGGTTCCGGGAGTGCTCCAGTCTGAGGTGTCGACATCCCAAAGCACGCTCTTCATGTCGAGTTCCCTCGCGCTCGCGATCACCGAAGAGTTGAGGGCGCCGTATGGCGGCCGGAAGAGGCAAGGCTTGAAACCGGTGACCCGCCTGATCGTATGGCTCGCCCGACTGATGTCCGAGTAGCCCGGCAGCAGACCGTGGCTGCTGCTGTGGTTGGCGATCTCATGGCCGGCCGCCAGCACCCGCCGGGCGCTTGAAGGATCGGAGGCGACCTGATCGCCGAGCATGAAGAAGGTCGCCTTGACCTTCTTGCGGCGCAGCACGTCCATGACCTGCGGTGTGTAAACGCTCGGCCCGTCATCGAAGGTCAGCGCCACTCGCTTGCGCTCGCGCGACCCGTTGCGGACCACCTGACCGTTGCCCCCCGTGCAGCCGACCACCTCCACCGGCCGTACCCGATAGCCGTCGAATCCCTTCCCGGGGAAAGAGGACCGGCAGGCGGTCGATTCCCCCCGGCAGCCTCCGGTTGAGAAGAGGACCCGCCAGGAGTAGCGGCCCGGCACCACGTGCGCCCTCCCGGGTATGAAGGACAGGCTCAGGCCCGAGCCCGATGTCCCCTTGACCTTGACCGGGATGGTCTCTTCGCTGAGCGCTTTGCCGCCTGGCTTGATCCGCGAGAATCCGGCCGCTCCGCGCGTATCCCGCTTGCCGCCGATACAGATACGGGACAAACGCCGGTCGCCCCGGTGCTTCATCTCAAGGCAGAGAAAGCGGGCCCTGGGGCGGGTAAAGTCGGGACGGCGCTCGAGCTTGCGGATCGAAAACCGTCGACCCGGTACAACATCGAGAACGAGCGAACGGCCCTTCTGGGTCACCGACGCCGTTCGCAGATCGATCCCCGAAGCCCCGACTTCCGGGGGACCGGAGAACAGGGTCAGGATCGCCAGCAGCAGGACAAAGCAGGCAAAAGAAGCGATCCGCTTCCCCGCCGGGTCAATCGAACTGACTCCGATACCCGCCTTCATCGACATGCCAGTATAGGTCGACTACCAGTCACCCTTCCGCCTCCCCGCCATGAACCGATCCGTCTTCATCAAGAGCCTGCTGCTCCAGCTGCTGGCTGTGGCCACGGTCTCGATCGTCCTGGCCGTCCTCCTGCCCAAGTCTTTTTTTGAGTCCTGGGGCTGGCTCTCGGGTCCGGCCGCCTGGCTGCTCTGCGCCGCATTCACCGCATCGCTGCTGAAGCTGGACATCCCGCGAACTGTCCTCGGCGCCGCCCTGGCCGGTCTTCCCAGCATCGTCTTCGTGGTCCTCGGAGTCCACTGGCTCGGTGCCCTCTTTGCTGCCCTTCTTTTCGGCGCCTGGTGCGCTCGGACAGCCAGAAAGGCCACTCAGGGCCAACCGGCATGATTTTGACTCAAACTTGTTGACATCGGGATAACCCGATCCGGCTGCTCCCGCGGTTGTATGGTCGGATGATCAGGACCGAACCCCAAGACGCGGCCGCGTCGATCCTCAGTCCGCTGGAGCCGCACGTAATCGTCCTCTTTGGTGCCGCCGGCGACCTCGCCCGGCGAAAGCTCCTGCCCGGGCTCTTCCACCTGGACCTCGCCGGCCACCTTCCCGACTGCCGGATAGTCGGGACCTCCCTCGAGGAGATCAGCCACGCGGAGTTCAGGGCCATAGCCAGGGAATCCTGCGACGAATTCGGGCACGGCCCGCTCGACGATGAACGTTGGGCCCACTTCGAAAGCCGGCTGAGCTACGTCAGCCAGAGTCAGGGACCGGCAGGACTCGCGATCGCTGTGTCCAGAGCAGAGTCGGAAGTCGGCGAGCCGGCCCGCCGGCTGCACTACCTGAGCGTTCCACCGGCGGCCGCCACCGGGGTAATCGAGATGCTCGGCGACGCCGGCCTCGCCGAGCGAGCCCGAATCGTGATGGAGAAACCGTTCGGCACCAACCTTGCCTCGGCGATCAAGCTCAACCAGCACGTCCATTCGGTATTCCGTGAAGACCAGATCTTCAGGATCGACCACTTCCTGGGAAAGGAGGCGGCCCAGAACATCCTCGCCCTGAGATTCGCCAACGGGCTGTTCGAGCCGATCTGGAACCGCAACCACATCGACCACGTCCAGATCGACGTCCCGGAAACGCTCACCGTCAACGGACGCGGCACCTTCTACGACGCCACCGGTGCCTATCGGGACATGGTCGTCACCCACCTGCTGCAGATTCTCGCCTTCGTCGCGATGGAGCCGCCGGTCGAGCTCGAACCGTCCTCGATCAGCGAGGAGAAGAACAAGGTCTTCCGCTCGATCCAGCCGATCCAGCCGGATCAGGTCGTGCGCGGCCGCTACGAGGGCTACCGTGACGAGGCCGGGGTATCGAGCGATTCAACCACCGAGACGATGATCGCGATGAAGTGCAGCATCGACAACTGGCGCTGGTCCGGGGTGCCGTTCTATCTGCGCACCGGAAAAGCGATGGCCGAAGGAGCGCGAATCATTTCGATTGCCTTCCGGGCTCCCCCCAAGAGCATGTTCCCGACGGGCTCACGGGTCGGCGAATTCGGGCCCGACCACCTCACCTTCGACCTCGACGAGTCCTCGCGGATCTCACTCTCCTTCTACGGGAAGAAGCCGGGCCACGGGATGATGCTCGATAAAGCCAGCCTGCAGTTTTCGCTGGACGAGGTCGATCACAACGGCGACACCCTCGAAGCCTACGAGCGGCTGATCCGGGACGCGATGAATGGAGATCGCACGCTGTTCACGTCGGCCGAAGGCATCGAGCAGCTCTGGAAGATCTCCACCGAGCTTCTCGAGGACCCGCCGGATGTCCAGCTCTACGACCGCGGCTCCTGGGGGCCGAAAGAGATACACAGCCTGATCGAACCGAACCAGTGGCGCCTGCCCTTCAAACGCCGCTGGCGCGACTGACCGCCAGCGTCTCCGCTTCGAGCAGCTTCACCTTGCGCTCCGCGCCCCAGGCGTACTGGCCGGTCGTGCCGTCGGCCCTGACCACCCGGTGGCAGGGGATCAGCAGAGAGATCCGGTTGTTGGCGCAGGCCGAAGCGGCCGCACGAACGGCCTTGGGGCTGCCGGCCATCTCGGCCAGATCCGAGTAGCTGCGGGTCTGCCCGCGCGGGATCTCCCGCATCGCCCGCCAGACTCGCCACTGGAACTCCGTCGCGACCACCTCGACCGGCAGGTCCCTGCCCACTTCGCCGCGATCGGCAATCCCGACCAGCCGTTCACAGAGCTCTGCCATCGCTTCGCCGCCTTCGTTCAGCTCAGCCTCCGGGAACTCCTCTTGCAGCAGCGCCAGCAGGGAGTCCGGGTCATCGCCGAGGGTGAGCGAGCAGATGCCGCGCTCGGTGCGACCGACCATCAGCCAGCCGAGCGAGCAGCGCACCGCGCGGTACTCGATCCGTGCACCTTCGCCGCCCGCCCCATAGGTGGCAGGGGTCATGCCGAGGTGACGCAGACCGGCCTCATGGCCGGAGCTGAGCGAAGCAAAACCCGATTCGAAGATCGCACGGGTGGCTCCGCCGTCCCCGGTCCGCAGTTCGCCCTTCAGTCGACTGACCCGAAGCGCCTGCGAATACTCCTTCGGCGATACCCCGATTCGCTTTCGAAAGACCCGCTGAAGATGCCCGGGACTCCAGCCGACTTCGGCACCGAGCTCTTCGAGCGACACGTCTCGCTCGGAGGTCTGCTCGAGAAAGAGGCAGGCCCGATTGAGGATCTCCACCCGTTGCTTTTCACCCTCCGGCCGCCCGTCCCCCTGACCTGGCTGGTTTCTTCGGTCTGCCCGTTCACCGGTCGCCTGATTCATGCCACAAACCTACGCCCCTTCGCCGGCCCCCGCTTCCGGATTCCTGCTCACTTCCTATACTGCGCATCCCTCCATGGAGCCGCCCAGCCGGCTCCAGGACCCGGGCGGTTAGCTCAGTTGGTAGAGCACCTGCTTTACACGCAGGGGGTCGGCGGTTCGAGCCCGTCACCGCCCATCCCCAGCCGGTCACAAAGCGCTCGGCGGGGCCGTCAGGGAACGATCTGCTGCTCGGCCGGGCGGGCCAGGGTTCCTTCGCGCTTCTTGACCGTGAGGATCCAGACGAGGCCGGCGGCGACCATCGCCAGGCTGAGGAACTGGGCTTCGGTCAGACCGAACGCGATGCGATCGTTGGCCCGGAGGAACTCGACCAGGAACCTCTCGGTACCCGCGTACATCAGGTAGATCGCGAACAGTATTCCGAAGCGGAAGCGATCTCTGAGCCTCCACAGGATGAAGGCGCCCAGCCCCATGACCAGAGTCTCGTAGACCGGGGTCGGATGAACCTCTACCCCCGGCGGAGTCGGTACCACGCCGTCCGGGTAGCCCATCGCCCATGGGCCGTCCCACGGCTTGCCGTAGTCGCCATCGCCGGAGAGTTGGCAGCCGATACGACCGATCGCGTAACCCGCGGCAAGGGCCGGCGCGGCGGCATCGGCCAGCCTCAGATTGAGGTAGTCGCGCCACTTGGCCCAGAGGATGACCCCGAGGGCTCCACCGATCGCGCCGCCGTACCAGGTCAGGCCGGAGCCGGAAAAGAGGGTGCTGAAGAAGCCGTCGGATGAGTCGAGATTCTCCAGCAGCCAGTAGAGACGGGCACCGACGATGCCGCCGATCAGCGCCGAGAAGACGGCTTCATAGGCCCAGTCTCCGGGTTTGCCGAGTTCCTCGAAGCGTTTGTGGACGAGCACCCCGCCGACGATGAAAGCGAAGGCGAACATCAGGCCGAAGGTCTGCAGGGTGAGCGGGCCGATCGAGATCTCCGGAACCATGGCTCCAGACCTTACCCGTGGGGCTGGCCATGCCGCTGCCGGTCCGGCGAGCGACCGTCGTCGCCTTGCCACGCGGAAGTAGCCCCGGCGGGAGTTGAACCCGCCCTTCCAGGTTGAAAACCTGGCGTGCTAACCGATACACCACGGGGCCGCGGCGAGGATTGTTTCAGGAAGGGCCTTCCTCAGGCCAGCAGGTACTCGAGCAGGGCCTTCTGGGCGTGGAGCCGGTTCTCGGCCTGATCCCAGACCGCCGAGCGATCGCCGTAGAGAACCTCAGCGGTGATCTCCTCGCCCGGGTGGGCCGGCAGGCAGTGCATAACCACGGCTTCGGGTTTCGCCCCGGCCAGTAGTTCGGCATCGATCCGGAAGGGCTCGAGGTCGGTCCGCCGCTTGGCAGCCGAGGCCTCGTCGCCCATGCTGACCCAGACGTCGCCGTAGATCGCGTCAGCGTGATGGACGGCCTCGCGAGGATCGGCCGTCAGCAGGGCCGGCACATCCGGTTCGAGCTGATAGCCGTCGGGGGCGGCGACCGCCACCTCGACGCCGACCAGCGACCCGGCCACGGCGAGCGAGCGGGCCACGTTGTTGCCGTCGCCGACGTAAGCGACCTTGAGCCCTCCCAGTCCGCCGAAGCGCTGCTTCAGGGTCAGCAGGTCGGCGATCGCCTGACAGGGGTGAAACTGTGGAGTGAGCGCGTTGACCACCGGCACCTCGGCGCTCTCGCCCAGTTCGACGACGTTTTCGTGAGATCCGGAGCGGATCACGATCGCTGACACATAACGTGAAAGGACGCGGGCGGTATCTCCCACCGACTCGCCGCGCGAGAGCTGCATCTCGTCACCGCGCAGGACCACCGGGGTGCCGCCGAGCTCGGCCACCCCGACCTCGAAGGAGATCCTGGTGCGGGTCGAAGGCTTCTCGAAGACCAGCGCGACCGATTTTCCTGCAAGCGAGGATCCGCCAACTGACGGACGCCCCACCTTCATCTGCTCGGCGCGAGCGAGCAGTTTGACCAACCGCCCGCCGGAGATCTCGGAGCCGGTTATGTAGTTCCTGAGCGTGGTGGCGTTCAAGAGCGGAATACTACGGCCGCGCTCCGGGTGAGATAGTGGGCATTCAATGGGTGCAACGGAATCGACACAGACAGGACCGGGCGAGCGACCGGGGCGGCTTCGCCGCGGCGAG
>JBBRVF010000075.1:0-6367 GCA_038247145.1 Solirubrobacterales bacterium
ACGCTGGAGCCGGGCGCCGCCCAGGAGGAGCGCTGTTACGAACAGCAGGCCCGCGGCCAAGCACCGCATGACGGCTGTGCCGGCGCCCGGGCCGACACGCTGATGGTCATCCGGGCCGGCGGCGGCCAGTTCCGCAAACTCTCGATCCCGCGCGACTCTTTCGCCGAGATCCCCGGCAACAGCGCCCAGAAGATCAACGCCGCCTACGCCTTCGGCGGCGCAGCCCTGCAGGAGCAGACCGTTTCCGACTTCCTCGGCATCCCGATCGACCACGTGGTGATCATGAACTTCGAGGGTTTTGAGGAGTTCATCGACGCGATCGGCGGAGTCGAGGTGGACCTCGACCTCCCACTATGCGCCGACATCTCCGGCGGTGAGGCCAATGGTGGCTGGACGATCGAGCTGGAGCAGGGTTCGAACACACTGAACGGCGAAGACGCGCTCGCCTACGCCCGGACCCGCGCCCCGAGCCCCTGTCCCGGAAACGGCCCCAGCGCCTTCTCCGAGGGCTACGACGATCTCGCTCGGGCCGCCGCCCAGCAGAACATCCTCAACGGGATCAAGAGCCGCCTCACCTCGCCGCTTCGGCTCCCTTACAACTTCATCAAGGGGCCGATCATCGGCTGGACCGCGCCGAAGGCTTTCGTCTCCGACCTCGGCTTCATCGCGATGCCACAACTCGCCCTCTCCACCGCCTTCGCCGGCTCGGCCGAGCCCGACATCCTGATCCCCTCCGGCCCCGGTCCGGCCGGAAGCCTCGAAATCCCGCTCGAAGAGCGCCAACGAGCCGCCCGCAAGCTCGAAGGCGGCTAAGCGCCGGTTGAAGCTGGTCGACGCCAGCCCGATCAGCGTAGTTCGTACGGCCGCAAGTCCCGAGGGAATCGAAAGCGAATCCGCTGCTTCGCTGCCTGCCAATGGTTATATTCATTAGACCTGAAGGGCCGCGAGGCACCGTGCCGACCGGCCGAAAGCGCATCGGGAAACAGGGAGATCGGGATGTCAACGTGCCTGCAGCGCGAATCGGGGGTCAAGCGTTCGACCACGACCCTGGCCGAGAGGTCGCCTGCGGTCCTTCGGCCGGATCAGGCGCCACTCAGGCCCGGCGCAGCAGCTCTTTGAGCTCGTCGGCCATCGCCTCGACCAGGAGGTCGAAGTTCGGCGCGAGTTCGCGGTCGCCGACGATGCCGATGTCGAGCCGGTCGAGGTAGCTCAGGACGGTGATGTTGAGCCCGACGCCGTCCATGATCACCGAGGCCGGGTAGTGGGACTCCAGCCTGGCCCCGGCCATGTAGAGCGGCACCGGCGGCCCGGGCACGTTGGAGACGATCACGTTGAAGTGCGGGTTGAAGTGGGAGCTCGCACCTAGTTCGGCCACCATGCGGGCGGCGCGCGAGAACAGCACCGGCGGCACCATCCCGGTCGCGTCGGCGATGAAGTGCGGTGGCTGGGTCGCGTGGTGGAGCTTCGCCACGGCCATCTCGGCATGGGCGCAGTTGAGGCGCTCGACCGCGTCGGGCACGTCGGTCGGCAGCGCGGCCATCATCGCCGAGACCTGATTGCCGAAGGTGCCGATCTCGTCCTCGCCACGGACCGAGACCGGGACCATCGCGATCAGAGGGTCGTTGGGAAGGGCGTCGTTGACCAGCAGGAAGCTGCGCAGCGCTCCGGCCGACAGCGACATGACCACGTCGTTTACCTTGACCCCGTAGGCGTTCTTGACCGCCTTTACTTCCGGCAGCGACAGCGTGCCGAAGGAGAAGTGGCGTTGGCTGGAAATCCGGTCGTTGAGCAGGGTGCGCGGCGCGATCAGGCCGGGCCCCCCGGCCTCGGCCTCACCCCGCCCGAGCAGCCGCCTCAGCCTTCCGGTCGCCCCGCCCATCGCATGCACGCCAGGGATCGCCCGGATCGGCGGCACGTCGGTCATGTTCATCACGGTCGCCGGCACGTTGCGCACCGTGCGCGCGGCCCGTCCGGGCAGGCTGCCGGCGCCCCTGGCCAGCAGGCCGAACGAGCCCGGATGGGGCGAGGTTTCGACCGGGTACGGATCCTCGGGCAACACGCGGCCACCCGGCTCGAGGTCGAACAGGATCGAGAGGATCTCGGCCCCGGAGACGCCGTCTACGACCGAGTGATGGATCTTGGTCAGCACCGCGGCACGATCGCCATGCACACCCTGGATCAGATACAGCTCCCACAGCGGTCGGGCGCGATCGAGCGGCCGGGAGATGATGCGCTCGACCTGGGCGGCGAGCTGGCCGTCGCTGCCCGGCGACGGCAGGGCCAGCTCGCGCACGTGGTAGGAAATGTCGAAGTCGGGGTCTTCGATCCACCAGGGATGGTCGAGTCCGAAAGGCACCTCCTCCAGCCGCCAATGGAACGGCGGCAGCAGGTGGATCCGTTCCAGCACGAGTTCGCGCACGTCGGCCAGGGTCAGGACTCCTCCCGGCGAGTCGGAGGGGTTCAGCACGGCCAGCCCCGAGACATGGGCGAAGTTGCGATCGTCCTCGATCGCCAGAAACTCCGAATCGAGCCCGCTCAGCTGCCGGACGACTCTTCCCGACCCGGTCTCCACCCTTTCATCGGCCATGCCCGAAACCTACATGCGGATCAAGGGTCGGGTGGCATGAGCAGATCGAGACCGATCTCTCGCGCCGCCGAAGCCATCCGGGCGTCGAAGGTGATGACCCGACAATCGACCGGCATCAGACGAAACGCCGAGAGATGAATCGCGTCGAGCGTCCTCAGCCTGTAGGCCCTGCCGAGCTCTATCGCCCCGACCAGGCATTCTGAGTCGACGGGCCACATGTCGAAGAACTCGAGATCGCGGCTTATCCGCGCGTTGTACTTCGCCAATTCGTCGGATGCCCGGATCGCCCGCCCCACGGCGATCGCCGTCTCAGCGGCCAGCAGCGCCGAGCCGGACCATCCCCCGTCCACTGACATCTGATCTCGCAGCCATTCCGAGTGCTCCTCGCGCTGGTACCGCTTGATCAGTGCCGAACTGTCGAGCGCGATCATCCGAATCGATCGGCGCGGATCTCGTCCAGAATCTCGCCGCTCGGGCGCGCGCCTTCGAACATCGGCGGCGGATCCGGCGGCTTCTGGCCTCGACGCCTGGCCGGAATGACTCGTCCCGCGGCGATCAGCTCTTCCATCGTCTGTCGGCGTGGGGCGACCTCTACCGGCACCAGCCTCGCTTTCGGCTCACCGTCGACCGTCACCAGGATGGTCTCGCCGGCGGCAGCCCTCTTCACCTGGCTGCTCAGGTCCTTTCGCAGTTCCCTTATGCCGACGCGGTTCACGCGATCAAGTGTACACGGTGGTACACACGCCGTCACGGCGTCGCCGGAGCCTCAGTCCGTGGAGGAAGAGGCCGACTTGGCGGGCTTCGAGTCGGACTTCTTCTCGCCGGAGCCAGAGCCTGAGCCCGACGAACCCGACGAATCGCCGGATGAAGACGAGCCGGAGTCCGAAGCTGAAGAACCGGAGTCGCCGCTGGGGCCGGACTCTTTCGACGCTGCATCCGCTGCCTGCTTCGCCTTGTTCGCCGAGCGCGTGCCGTAGTCGGTGTTGTGAAAACCGGAGCCCTTGAAGTGAATCGCCGGGGAGTGCAGCACCCGCCTGGTCGGCGCACCGCAGTCCAGGCATTCGGTCAGCGAGTCTTCGCTCATCGACTGCATGACTTCGACCTCGTGGCCGTTGTCGCATCGGTATTCGTAAATCGGCATGGACCACTGATTATCGCAGCGCGCCGCCCGATGCGTCCCCTATACCTTTGCGCCTCATGGCAGACGAACCCACAGCAGAGAAAAACACCGAAGTCACGATGGACGAAATCGTCGCCCTGGCCAAGCGCCGCGGCTTCGTATTCCCCTCCTCGGAGATCTACGGCGGGCTCGGCTCGACTTACGACTACGGCCATTACGGCGTGCTGCTCAAGAACAACGTCAAGAACGAGTGGTGGAAGGCGATGCTGACCGAGCGCGACGACATCGTCGCCCTCGATTCGGCGATCCTCCAGCACCCCAAGGTGTGGGAGGCCTCTGGCCATCTCTCCGGCTTCAGCGACCCGATGGTCGACTGCCGCACCTGTGGCAAGCGCTTCCGGGCCGACGACCTCGAGAACGCGACCTGTCCGCAGAAGCCCTCGAAGAACCCGGGTGACGGTCCGGACTGCGAACTGACCGAGGCTCGCGAGTTCAATCTGATGTTCGAGACGAACGTCGGACCGATGAAGGACTCCAGCTCGGTCGCCTACCTGCGGCCCGAGACCGCCCAGGGCATCTTCATCAACTTCAAGAACGTGCTCAACTTCGCCCGCAAGTCGCCGCCCTTCGGCATCGCCCAGATCGGCAAGTCCTTCCGCAACGAGATCACCCCGGGCAACTTCATCTTCCGCACCCGCGAATTCGAGCAGATGGAGATGGAGTTCTTCGTACCCCCGGACGAGGCCGACAAGTGGTACCGCGAGTGGATCGAGATCCGCCGCGACTGGTACCTCGAACTCGGCATCCGCCCGGACTTTCTGATGGTCCGTCCCCACGAATCCGACGAGCTCTCCCACTACTCATCCGGCACCAGCGACATCGAGTACCTGTTCCCGATCGGCTGGTCAGAGCTGGAAGGAGTGGCCAACCGCGGCAACTTCGACCTGACTCAGCATCAGGAGCACTCCCACGAGAAGCTCGAGTACTTCGACCAGAAGAGCGGCGAGCGATACCTGCCGCATGTGATCGAACCGGCCGCGGGCGCCGACCGCGCCGCGCTGGCTTTCCTGGTTGACGCCTACGAGGTAGAGGAGGTCGAAGGACGTGAGAGGACCGTGCTGCGCCTCCACCCCCGCCTTGCCCCGGTCAAGGTCTCGGTGCTGCCGCTGGTCACCAAGGAGGGCATGCCGGAGAAGGCCAAGGAGATCATGAACGGCTTCCGCAAAGCCGGAATCCAGGCCGAGTACGACGCCGGTGGATCGATCGGCAAGCGCTACCGCCGCCAGGACGAGATCGGGACCCCCTGGGGCATCACGGTCGACCACCAGACGATGGAAGACGACACCGTCACCCTGCGCGACCGCGACTCGCTCGAGCAGGTCCGGGTCCCGGTCGAAGGCCTCCCCGGCCAGATCGCCGCGCGCCTGGCCAGCGAGTGGAAGTCACCGAAGCTGGGCTGATAGGACCCGGGCGGCCCGGGCGGCCTGTCAGAAAGTCCGCGGTGGCGGTGACCCCTGAGCCATGCTCGGGCGAACCGTTCTGCCGCTGCTGCTTCATATCCTGCTGACCCTTCTGGTTGCGATCTGGTTCGGTATCTGGCTGCTGGGACCGGCCCTCCTGATCTTCATGGGTGGGGACGATCCGCGGGATGTTTTCGGCAACCCGCTCAGCCTTGTCGGCAGTGGCGTTCTCGCCCTCGGCTGGCTCTACTTCGTGGTTCGCTTCTTCATGTACGGCGACCTGCCGGACTAAGACCGCACAGCCTGGGGTAATCCGTCAGACGGCGCGCGTAGCTATCGCGACAAGGATTGCCAGCGTGGTCCCGAGCTGCAGACGGATGGTCCATCCGCGCAGTGAATCCATCTCGCCGCGCAGAGAATTGAACTCGGACCCGACCTCGACACGAAGCGAGTTGTTCCCGCTTGCCACCTCGGACCTGAAGGCGTCGATCTCACTTCCCACATCGGACCTGAACGCGTCGATTTGACTTGCCACCTCGGACCTGAAGGCGTCGATCTCACTTCCCACCTCGGACCTGAACGCGCCGATTTGACTTCCCACCTCGGACCTGAACGAGTCGATTTCACTTCGCAGTTCGGACCTGAACGCGCCGATCTCGTTTCTCACCTCGGACCTCAGCGAAGTGATCTCGCCCCGCAGAGCAATATCGCGGCTGTCCGCCTCGGCCCGAACCGATGCGATCTGCTCGATCAACTCGACGCGCGTCGACCTGACCTCGTTCCGGATGTCGATCAGGTTTCCGTCGAGCCGTTCGAAGCCGGCATCAGTGCGATCGCTGAGGTCGCTTAGCCGTTCGTCTGTCCAGGTTCCCGCCATGAGTCCATGGTACCGGGACCCCGGTTACACCCTGCTGCGATTGCGCAACGAGTCGGCAACGGAAGCGTCAAGCCTGAGCCACACCGAGTCAAAGGCGGGGGTGGCATAGTTGGAGCCGTGTCCCCGACCTCGACCCATGAACTGCCCACCCGGCGGGCCCGGATCAGGCGTACGATCGAACAACGCACGGCAGCCCTGCGATTCGCCTGGCTTCGCATTCTGCAGGTCAGCGCGACCGCCGGCGCGGCGTGGCTGATCGCAACAAAAGTTTTCGACCACCCCAACCCGTTCTTCGCTCCGGTCGCGGTGGTGGTGGTGCTCGG
>JBBRVF010000076.1:0-6355 GCA_038247145.1 Solirubrobacterales bacterium
CGATTCTGTCAGGCGGCCGAGGCCGGTCCGGATGTGTGGCGGAGATTCAGTCGTCGAGGATCGCGACGACGCGGGCTGGTGCGGCACTTCCTCCTACAAGGGGCAGCGGCAGGCAGGAAATCTTGAAGCCGTCAGCGGGCAGCCGGCCGAGATTGACCATGCGTTCGATCTGGCTATAGGCGAGGTCGACCTGATGGGCCTGCCAGAAGACTCCCGGTTCACCCGTGGCCTTCGCTTCTTCGGCCTGCATCCAGAGCGGGCGGTCCCAGCCCCAGGCGTCGATGCCCATCACCCGGATGCCGCGCTCGTAGAGCCATTTGGTTGCGGCTCCGGTGACCCCGGGTCCGTGGGCCATGTACTCGACTGTGTCGATCCACTTGTCGCAGCCGGTCTGGATCAGCACGATTTCGAGCGGCTCAAGCTCGTGCCCGATCCGGCCGAGGGCGTTCTCGAGGTCCTCGACGGTGACTGCGTCTCCGTTTTCGCGTCCGGTGAAGTCGAGCTTTACGCCGGGCTGGAAGAACCACTCGAGCGGAAGCTGGTCGATCGTCTCGGCCGGCCTGCCGTCGACGGTCGAGTTGTAGTGCCACGGCGCGTCGACGTGGGTCGAGTTGTGGGTGCCGAAGCGGGTGAAGAAATCTACCGCCCAGCCTTCGCCGTCTTTGAGCAGCTCGGGACCGACTCCGAACATCTGCTCGATCAGCGCTGCTCCTTCGGCGTGATCGCTGAACTCGATCCCCGTCCGCAGGACCTCCGGCGTGCCCTCGGGGCTGCTGACGATCGGTGCCGAGAGGTCGATGATTTCCATGGCGGGACCATACATCGGCCTCGGGGCTACGATGCCCGGATGCCGGTACGCACTCTGAGCTGGTTCATGTCCGTGGCCCTCGGCCTCGGAGCGAGATTCCTGTTCTCGCTGCCCGACGGTCTGCTCCGACTCATTTTCGGCAAGCCGCCGGAAGCGGCCCGGGGTCTGAGCACGGACGCCTGGGCGGTAGGTCGAGTCGTCGACTTCCTCGATCGCGGTCCTGAAGCTTCGAAGGTCGAGCAGATGAGGTTCGAAACGGATCTTCTTTCCAGCGCGGTTGCCGCGCCGCGCCCGCGCGGGCTCGAGATCCGAGACCTCGACCTCGACCCGAACGGGCCGGGCGGCGCTCTGCCGGCGAGGCTCTATCGGCCGCTCTCGGCGCCGTCCACCGGGCCGCTGATGGTGTTCTTCCACGGCGGGGGTTGGGCTGTCGGCTCGATCAGGAGCCACGATCGGGCCTGTGCGCTGCTGGCCTGCGAGTCCGGTGTCAAGATCCTGTCGGTTGAATACCGACTCGCCCCGGAGCATCCTTTTCCGGCAGCGGTAGACGACGCCCTTCGGGCCTGGAAAACAGTCATCGCCGACCCGGAAAGGTTCGGGGCCGAGATCGGCCAGATCGCGGTCGGCGGCGATAGCGCCGGCGGCAACCTTGCCGCGGTGCTCTGTCAGGACCTGCGTCGCGAGGGACTCGAGCAGCCGACCCTGCAGCTGTTGATCTATCCGGTTCTTGAAGTCGGTTCGACCCGCCCTTCCATGCACGACTTCTCGACCGGCTACTACCTGACTGCGGAGCGCATGAACCGCTTCTCGGAGCTCTACGTCGCTCCCGAACGCTATGGGGACGTGCGTGCTTCCCCGCTGCTGGCGGAAGACCTCTCCGGACTGGCCCCGGCCTGGGTGATCAACGGCATCGCCGACCCTCTTCGAGACGAAGGCGAGGAATACGCCCGCCGCCTTGGCGAGGCCGGGGTGGAGGTCAGGAGCGACAGGCTGCCGCTGATCCACGCCTGGTTCAACATGACGCGCTCGCGCTCAGGTCGGGAGGCGCACCGGCTGCTTGCCTCCGGCCTGCGCCGTTTCATGCGCGAGGCGAAGCCGCTCTCCTCCGAGGACTGAATACGATGGAACGATGCCCGTGAGTCCCGAGAATATGACCGTGAAGCTGCCGGACGGAACCCCGCTCGAGCTCGAGCCGGGGGCGACCGGGGCCGACGCCGCGCTGGCGATCGGCGAAGGCCTGGCCCGTGCTGCGCTGGCGATCAGGGTCGGGGACGAGGTTCGGGATCTGAGCGCCCCGGTCAACCACGGCGAAGAGATCGCGATCGTCACGTTGAGAGATCCGGAAGGTCTCGAGGTCATCCGCCACGACGCCGCCCACGTAATGGCGACCGCGGTGCAGGAGCTCTATCCCGGCACCAGGGTGACGATCGGACCGGCGATCGACAACGGCTTCTACTACGACTTCGATTTCCCCGAGGATGTGAAGATCACCGAGGCCGAGTTGCCGGGAATCGAGGCAGCGATGAAGAAGCACATCAAGGCCGACGAGCATTTCGAGCGCCGGGAACTTCCGGTGGCCGAGGCGATCGAGCACTTCCGCGCCCAGGGCGAGGACTACAAAGTCGAGCTGATCGAAGACCTGATCGAAAACGAAGGCGTCGAAACCGTCTCGCTGTACCGCAACGGGCCTTTCGAAGACCTCTGCCGCGGCCCCCACGGACCGGGGACCAAGCGGATCAAGGCGATCAAGCTGAGTTCGGTGGCGGGCGCCTACTGGCGCGGCGACGAGAACCGCCAGATGCTGACCCGGATCTACGGCACCGCCTTCTTCTCCAAGGACGACCTCAAGCAGCACCTGGAGCGGATCGAAGAGGCCAAGGCCCGCGACCACCGCCGGCTCGGACCGCAGCTCGACCTTTTCATGCTGCGCGAAGAAGCACCTGGAATGCCGTTCTGGCTGCCGAACGGCACCGTGCTGCTCGGCCTGATCGAAAAAGAGGTCCGCGAGCAGCTGAGCAGGCGCGGATATAAGGAGATCGCTACGCCGCAGGTCATGGACGAAGCGCTCTGGCACCGTTCCGGCCACTGGGACAACTACGTCGACGACATGTATTTCATGGAGGTAGACGAGCGCCGCTATGCGCTCAGGCCGATGAACTGCCCGGGCGCCTGCCTGGTCTACGGCGCCCAGCGCCATTCCTACCGCGACCTGCCGCTTCGCCTGGCCGAGTTCGGCAAAGTGACGCGTAACGAGCGCGAGGGCGTACTCCACGGCCTGCTGCGTGTGCGGGCCTTCACCCAGGACGACGCCCACGTGTATTGCACCGAGGACCAGATCGAGGACGAGGTCGCCGACATCTGCGAGGCGATCGACGAGCTCTATGGCCGCTTCGGATTCGAGGACGTAGAAGTCGAACTCTCGACCAAGCCCGAAAAGGCGATGGGCTCGGATGAGCAGTGGCAGCAGGCCGAGGAGATGCTCAAGAGCGCCCTCGACCGCCAGGAACGGCCCTACCGGATCAATCCGGGTGACGGCGCTTTCTACGGCCCCAAGATCGACTTCCACGTCACCGATGCCCTCGGACGCTCCTGGCAGCTCGGCACCTGCCAGCTCGACTTCCAGATGCCGGAGCGCTTCGAGCTCAGCTTCACCGACTCCGATGACGAACGCAGTCGCCCGGTCATGATCCACCGCGCCCTGCTCGGCTCGATGGAACGCTTCGCCGGCATCCTGATCGAGCATTACGCCGGGCGCTTCCCTTCCTGGCTGGCTCCGGTCCAGGCGATGGTCCTGCCGGTGGCCGACCGCCACACGCCTTACGCGTTGAACGTCGCCGAGAGTCTGAAGGCGGCCGGGGTCAGAGTGGATGTGGACGAGCGCTCCGAATCGGTCGGCAGGAAGATCCGCGACGCCGAACTCGGCCGTTACCCGTTCATGCTGATAGTCGGCGACCGTGATGAGCAATCCGGGGAAGTCTCGGTCCGCTCCCACGAGCAGGGCGAGCTTGGATCTATGGATACGGACAAGTTCTGTATGCTGCTTGACACTTGATTCTCCGCGCACCAAAGAACCAGCCCAGAGGCGCCTGCGCGTGCCTCTTCACCGTAAGTCTGTCCGCTTGAACCTTCCGTTGGCCAGTTTCTAGTGCCGGTACCTCGCAGGTTTGACCGCCGTCCCCCCGAACGGGACAACACTCGTACCAACGAGCGTATCCGTGTGCCCAAGGTCCGCCTGATCGGAGCCGACGGCGAGCAGGTGGGCATCGTCGCCACCGACGAAGCCCGCCAGATGGCCCGCGACGCCGACCTCGACCTGGTCGAGGTCGCTGCCGGTGCCAAGCCCCCGGTCGCCCGTCTGCTCGATTATTCGAAGTACAAGTACGAGCAGGAGCAGAAGCTCAAGCAGGCCAAGAAGCACCAGACCCAGGTCAACATCCGCGAGATCAAGCTGCGGCCGAAGATCGCCGACAATGACTACAACACCAAGAAGGGTCATGTCGAGCGTTTCCTCAAACAGGGCGACAAGGTCAAGATCACGATCATGTTCCGCGGTCGCGAGCAGGCCCACCCCGAGCGTGGCCGCGATCTGCTGACCAGACTTCACGAGGACCTCGACGGCCTCGCCGACATCGAGTCCAAGCCGCTCCAGGAGGGCCGCAACATGAGCATGCTGCTCGGTCCCTCCAAGGAGGCTGCCAAGGAGACCGCAAAGCAGGAAGAGGAGAAAGCCTCCGGCTCAAAGGACGACAAGCCGGCCGCCGATGCGGTGCCGGATCATCCTCAGGCGGTTGTGCCCGACCATCCGCAGGCGATCGCTACGACGCCCGAGGATCTGGCCGAGGCGGAAGCATCGGCCAAGCAGGACGTCTCCTCCGAGTAGGTCCCCGCGATGTCCTTCGGTGGCTTGGGGTCATGAGGGCGACCGGGGGAGAGTCTCCTGCCTACCCCATCCATCCCTGCTCGACCCTCCCCCGACCACCCTCATCGCCGGGGACCCCGGAACGGCGCGGTCAACCTTTTCGAGTTCGTGCTCGTCCGTCCCGTGCGTCATCGTGAAGCTTGTGATCGACAGTAGAACCATCGCTGACCGGGGTGGCTCGTGAACGAGGGTCCTGACAGGGAGCAGAGCCCTCTTCGGATCTGGCTTCGGATTGCTTTCGCCACAGTGGTCGTGATCGGCCTGGTGGTGGTCACCGGTGCCCGGGACGACTCGGAAACCGACTCCGGTTTCGAGGTCCTGGATGGGCGGTCTGGCTCCGGATCGATCGAGCTGTGTGGTCAGGGTGCCGCGAGGCGCGTGGCGCGGGTCTGGTTCCGGGGTATGAGCAGCGGCGAACCGGAGCGCGTCGAGGCAGTTACTTCGCAAGGCAAGCCGGTCCCCCGGTACGTGGTCACGATCAAGGAAGGAGGCAGCACCCGGACTCTCCGTATTCCCGGTCGTACCACAGCCGTCAGAAAAATCCCGGAATTGATCCAGGCGAGCGACGTTGAGCGATCGCTGAAGATCACTTCGGTCGGTGTTCCGCCAATGGCGGCTGACATCCGCAGCCCTCTGTCCGGCCGACTGGCCGGGGTCGAGTTCAGAGCCCGCGTCGGCGAAACGCAGTGGTCCGGCAAGATGGGCGTTCGATGCGGAAACGACTCCGCCTATTTCGCCTCCTTCGCGATCTCTGATCGCTAGGACTTGGCCCGAGTATCCTCCCGATGGATCTCACGAAGTTCTTGCTGCGTCCGATCAGACGACGTTGAAGCGCCTGGCAGTACCTCAGTCGCTTTCGACAGCCAGTACCTGGACGTCGTAGCGCGAGATCGTTTCGTCGCTCGTCACGAGCACCAAGCCCTCGAGACGTGCCTGAGCAATCAGCATGCGGTCGAACGGATCGCCGTGGATCGGCGGAAGGCGGACGGCTTCCCGGGCATGGTCGAAATCGATTGAGAGCCTCTCGAAGCCGGAGTGGTCGACAAGCTCGGCAACGTCCTTTGGGGCGTCGAGCCGTCCCGTGGCGCGCTTGATCTCCACTTCCCAAATCGTGGCGGCGCTGACAAGCACGGAATCGGCGCCCCGCTCGATAAGTTCGTGGACCCCTCCTCCAAGGCTTCCGTCCGCGGCCCAGAGCAGCACATGCGTATCAAGCAGGATTCTCAGCTGGAGCGACCTTCGAACGGCTTCTGAATATCGTCAGGCAGAGGGTCGTCGAAGTCTTCGCGAATCGAGACTCGGCCCTTCCATAGGCCGAGCTTTCGCGGCACGGGCGTCTTCTCGATGGGGACGAGTTTGGCGATCGGGCGACCGCTGCGCGCGATGATGATCTCTTCTCCACTGGAGGCGCGTTCCGCTAGCCGGGACAGGTGGGTTTTGGCCTCATGCATGTTAACTACCTTCGACATAGCTTAGTTCAGCTTAGCAGGTAGCCGAGTGGCGATTTGCTCGGCGATTCTTTGTGCGGCTTTTCCGTCCCAGAGTGGGGGTGGATCGGGTCTGGCTCTACGGTTGTCGCAGATCAGGCCGGGGATTTCGGCGATTCTGGCCGGGTCGAGGCCGAGCAG
>JBBRVF010000077.1:0-6345 GCA_038247145.1 Solirubrobacterales bacterium
GACCTGGCGCTCGGCATCGGCGATCTCTTCGAGGCTGTCGCCGACATGGACTGTTCCTGCCCGGCGGCAGTCTTCGTTCAGCCACGGCACACCGCCCTCGACCGCCAGATCGACCTTGAACGAGCCCGGCCCGTAGCGGTAACGGCGATATGCGCGCCTGACCTTTTCGGGAAGCCCGTCGCCGGCCAGTTCGATTACGCCCTTCGGTGCCAGGTCCAGCACCACCGCATCGGCCGGTGGCAGGTCGGCCAGGCTCTCGACCCGGTGGCCGGTCTCGATCCGGCCGCCCGCGGCGAGGATCACCGAGGCCATCGCATCCGATATCGCCCGGGAGCCACCCTTGGCCACCGGCCAGCCGCCGCTGTGACCGGAGACGATCAGCGCCATGCCGACCGCGGCGCTCATCGGCTGGCTGAGCGGGCTGAAAGAGTGTGCGGCGGCGCCGGCGAACAGAGCGCGTCCGGTTTCGGTCGAGAAAACCCGGGCCAGCGCCGTCGCCGGCAGCAATGAGGGCAGGCCGAAGCGGGCCAGGTCGACCGGGTGGCGGGGCAGGTGGATGACCGGCCCGAGGATCTCGTGGCGAAGCTTCTCGAAAGCGGCGACCGGAGCGGCAAAGAGCCGCCGCCAGGCCCGGCCGTCCTCACCAAGTCCGTCGGCGGTCAGATCAACGGAGCGGTGAACCGCACCTGCCCTTCCCCCGCCCAGGGGGTGGGCCATGTCGATCTCCGGCCAGAGCCACTCGAGCCCGTGCGAAGCGAGATCGAGATCCCTGAAGACCGGTGATGAGACGCCCATCGGATGTACCGCCGAGCAGTGGTCATGCAGCACCCCGGGGACGGTTAACTCGGAGCTGCGGGTGCCACCGCCGATCGTCTCCGCGGCTTCGTAGACGGTGACCTTCACCCCGGCCCGGGCCAGCACCGCGGCACAGGCTAGGCCGTTGGGACCGGAACCGACGACGATCGCTTCGCTCATCGCTGAAGCGTCGCAGATGGGCCCGGCCGGCAGGGCCCGGCCAGGCTGCGCTCAGGCCGCGACCGGCCGGGCCACACCGGCGACGATCGGCCGCGCGATCGGCGGCATCAGTGCCTTGTCGGCGACGCTCTTCAGCTCGACCTCGAAGCCTCCCGCTTCGATCATCTCGATCGTGGGCCGGTTGCATTGGCAGCCGTCCGCGACCGCTGCCCATGGCCTGGCGATCCTGTCCTGAATCCTGGAGACCATCGGCCGGTCGGAGCGGATGTGCTCGATCAGCAGCCACTGCCCGCCTGGCCGAAGCACCCTCTTGACCTCGGCGATCGCGGCGTGGGGATCACCGACCGTGCAGAAGACGAGCGTCGCGACCACGGTGTCGAAGCTGTCGTCCTCGAAAGGGAGCGCCTCTGCCGAGGCCCGGACGAACTCGGCCTCGAGGTCGAGTTCGGCCGCCTTCTTCAGCAGCAGGTCAGCCTTGTGCTGCTCGGGCTCGCTGACGACCAGGCGGTCGAGACCGGACGTGTAATGAGCCAGGTTGAGGCCGGTGCCGGCCCCGATCTCGAGCACTTCCCCCTTCGCCTCCGCCAGCAGCCGGGCCCGCTTCTTCGAAAGGCCGCTCTTCTCGCCCCACCAGAGGAAAGGGTCGTAGAGCCGGGCTGAGAGGCCGCTGCCGTGGACGCGGTCAGCCTGCCGCTCGACCTCGGCTGCGGAGGGTGTGCTCAAGAGCGGTTGACCAGTTCCATGTGAGTTCGAAGCTCGATCGGGTTGCTGATGCAGTAGGCGCCGGGGCAGCGCTCGTCGGAGTCGGTCTTGATCTCCTCCAGAACCTCGGCCGGGGCATCGGCCTCGACCTCCAGGTACCAGTCGATGCTTTCTACCGGAGGCCGGTCGCTGACCCCGAGGGCGCGGCTCATGTCGACGTCGGTTTCGACCCGGGCCCTCAGCGCCTTCAACTCGATGCCGCGCATCGCCGCTTCCTGGGCGTAGGTCATGGCGAAGCAGGCGATGCCTCCCCAGAAGCAGTAGGCCAGCGGGTTGGGTGCCGAACCGGTGCCTCCCATGTGGGACGGGTAGTCGGCCTCGAACGGGATCGACTCGCCGTTCGGCAGCGGGATCTCGGTCCGGAACTGGGGCTCACCTTCGGCGGTCTGCCACTCGCCGCTGAAGTTGACCTTCTGGACGAGGTTTGCGGGATCCTTCTCCCCCATCTCGATCGTCTGCTCGACCGCTTCTGTGTTGACGTTGTGCATCGCTGTTTCTCCTAGAGGATCGGGTGGCCGTGTTTGCGGCTGTTCAGGAAGACCTTCTCGAATGCGATCTTCGCCCAGTGTGCCTGCGGTCCGGACATTACGTGAGGGTGCTCGGATTCGCCGAGCACATGGTCGGCCTTGAAGATGATCCCGCCATTGCCGGCGTCGAGGATGCAGATCGCCTCCATCTCCGACATCGGCATCTGCCGACGCTCGCCGCCCTGGATGTCGGCGGCCATGTTCTGCGCCGCGACCTTGGCCATGACTTCGCTCATCTGGCCGGTCTTCGGCACGCCGGCCGGCACCTCGGTCTTCTGCGGCGGGGCGACCGCGACATCCACCCCGGCCGCGTAAACGTTCTCGACCTCCTCGTGGCGGAACTCGTCGTTGACCGGGATGAAGCCCATCGGGTTGCCGAGACCCTCCGTCTTCATGACCGCGTCCACCCCGCTGAAAGGCGGAACGATCATAGAGAGCGCGAACGGCAGCGTGCGACCGCCGTCGAGTTCGATCTCGCCGTCGCGGACTTCATTGATCACGTTGTTCGGAACGCCCTCGATACCGAGCCTGTCGAAAAACTTCTCGACCCTCTGCTGCGAGTCGGAGACGCCGCCCAGCCCGAAATGGCCGAGAAACGGCTCCGCGGTGATGAAGGTCATCGGTGCCTCTTCCTCGAGGCCGGCCTTCTTGATCCTGTGGTGCGTATTGAGCAGGAATTCGTAAGACGCGCCGAAGCAGGACCCGCCCTGCGCGGTGCCGACCACGACCGGGCCGGGGTTCTCGAGGAAGTCCTCCCAGGCCTCACGGGTCTGCATCGCGTGCTCGAGGTTGCAGACCGACTGGGTGTAGCCGTTCTCCGGACCGAGGCCGTCGATCCTGTCGAAGGCCAGCTTCGGGCCGGTCGCGACCAGCAGACTGTCGTAGTCGACCTCCTGGCCGCCGGAAGTCGTCACCTTGCGCTTGTCGAGATCGAAGCCGGTGGCCCACTCGTTGATGAAGCCGATGCCCTTCTTCGAGTAGACCGGCTCGAGCTTGAAGGTCACGTCCTCAGGATCGCGCATGCAGAACGGAACCCAGATCAGCGAAGGGATGAATGTGAAGTGGTCACGCGGTTCGACAACCACGACCTCGTGGTGGGAATCGAGGCGCTTGCGCAGCTCGAACGCCGCAGTCAGACCGGCGAAACTCGACCCCACGATCACCGCCCGCCTGGACCCGTTGGCTGAAGAATCCAATTTTGCCGCCTTGCTCTCGAGGATTCGGATCCGGCTGCCGCTCGCAGGCGCGGATCACCCTTCAAACCTAGGATAGACCCGCCTCGCCGGGACTCGATCCGTAGGAATTACCGATTCGGGGGCGGGTTTCCCCGCGCTGGGCGGTCGCGGACCGGCTATAGGCTTGTCAAATGGCCGACGAGCAGGAAGACTCGCCTCAGCGAACGGTGCCGCTGCCGGTCGATTCGCCGATCTGGTCCTCGTTCTTCACGGTCGCACCGCTGGTGATCGTCGGTACGGTCGAGGAGGACGGCAGCGAAGACCTCGCGCCCAAGCACATGGCGATGCCGCTCGGCTGGAGCAACTACTTCTGCTTCGCCTGCAGCCCGCGCCACGCAACCCAGAAAAACGCCCAGCGCACCGGCGAGTTCACGGTCAGCTTCCCGAGGCCGGAGCAGATAGTCGAGACGAGCCTGGCCGCCGGCCCTCGCGACGAGGAAGGAGACAAGCCCAGCCTCGAAGCCGTGCCCACCTTCCCGGCGGGTGAAGTCGAAGGGGCCCTGGTCCGGGATGCGGCCCTGTGGCTCGAATGCCGCCTCGACCGGGTGGTCGAGGGCTTCGGGGAGAACACCCTGATCATCGGCGAAGTGGTCGCGGCCGCGGCCGACGAGCGCTCGATCCGCGCCTCGGAAGGAGACGACAGCGATCTGATCAACCGCTCACCCCTGCTCGCGTACATCAGCCCGGGACGCTTCGCCCCGATCTCCCAGACCTACTCGTTCCCGTTCCACACGAACTTCAGGCTTTGACCCCCCGCGCCCGGGAGCTGCTCGGCTGGCTACGGGAACGCCAGGAGGAAATGACAGCCCTGCTGGTCGAGATGGCCGAAGCGGAGTCCCCCTCGCTGGACGCGGCCTCCCAGGAGCGGGTCCGCTCGATCCTCCGGGAAAGGCTCGAAGGCCTCGGCTTCCGGGTCGAGCGGCTCGAGGGCATTGATGGCTGCGACCACCTGCGGGCCGATCTCGCGGCACCGGCCGAAGAGGGGGCGTCCCACCAGTTGCTGCTCGGCCACTTCGACACGGTCTGGCCGGTCGGGACGCTGGCCCGGATGCCGGTCGAGTTCCGCGAGGGTCGCATCTATGGCCCCGGTGTCTTCGACATGAAGGGCGGCCTGGTGCAGATGCTGTTCGCGCTGCGGGCAAACCTCGAACTCGGAATCTCGATGCCTTGCCCCCCTGTGGTCCTGATGAACTGCGACGAAGAGATCGGCAGCCCCGACTCACGGCGACACGTGGAGGCGCTGGCCGCGAGCGCGGAGCGGGCTCTGGTGATGGAGCCTTCCTACGGTCACCGCGGCAGGCTCAAGACGGGCCGTAAGGGGGTCGGCCGCTTCACTCTGAAGGTGACCGGAGTGGCCAGCCATGCCGGGCTCGATCCGATGGCCGGTGCGAGCGCGATCCTCGAGGTATCCCACCAGGTGGAGCGCCTGTTCGAGCTGAACGACGCCGATCGCGGCGTGACCGTCAACGTCGGCACGATCGACGGCGGAATGGGGGCCAACATCGTCGCCCCCGAGGCGCGCGCAGAAATCGAGGCCAGGGTTCCGACCGCCGGGGACGCCGCAGCGGTCGAGGCGGCGATCCGCGGTCTGAGGCCCGCCGGAGAGCGGGTCACGCTCGAGGTCGAAGGCGGCTTCAGCAGGCCCCCGCTCGAGCCGACGCCGCGCAATCGCAGGCTGTGGGAGAGCGCCCGTTCGGCCGCGCAGGATCTCGGCATCGAGATTGACCAGGCCCAGGTCGGCGGCGCCTCGGACGGCAACTTCGCCAGCGCCCTGACCGCGACACTCGACGGTCTCGGGGCAGTCGGCGACGGCGCCCATGCCGAGCACGAGCACGTCGTCGTAGAGCGCATGCCGGAGCGCGCCGCGCTGCTGGCGTGCCTGCTCGCCGACCCACCGGAAAGAATGCCATGAAAGAGCCCGGGCAGGAAAGCCGGATGATCCTCCCCAGCCTCACGCGGATCACCGATTTCGACCGCCGGCCCCCGGAGGTCGAGCCGCTGCCGCGCGAGCAGTGGTCACGCGGGGATTACCTGATGGTCGAGATGCTCGAAGACGGCCCCGACTCCTACGGGGTGGAGACAGCCGACGGCAACCTGCTCGAGATGTTCCCGGGGGATCGGCTGATCGGGGCCCTCGGCACGCGGGCGGCGACTCTTGAGGTGGTGGGCGACTGGCGGGAAATCAGCGACGATCTGGAGATGCAGACCCTGACCGCCGCCGGCGTGCTGGGAGTCTGTACCTCGGCCGCGCTCCAGAGCGCCGAACTCGCCAACATGCGTTACGTGGGCCACACCTTCCGCGACGGGCAACCCTGCCGGATGAAGGATTTCGTGACCCCGTCCGGCGACAAGCACCTCGAGGCACCGGTGATCCTGATCATCGGCACCTCGATGGACTCCGGCAAGACGGTGGCCGCGGTCGCGGCAGTCCGGGAGCTGGTCGCGACCGGGCGGCGCGTCGCCGGTGCCAAGGTGACCGGGGTCGGCCGGCTGCGCGACATCATGGCGATGGAAAGGGCCGGCGCGGCGCCGATCATGGACTTCGTCGACGTCGGCCTGCCATCGACCGTGGTCCCGCCGGACGAATACGAAGAGAGCCTGAAGCTGCTTTGCTCGGAGCTGGCCGATTCGGATCCGGACGTGGTCGTCGTCGAGGCGGGAGCCTCGCCGCTCGAGCCTTACTGCGGAGACGTGGCGATGAAAGTCCTCGCCGAGCGGGTCTGTCTGACGATCCTCTGCGCCTCCGACCCCTACGCGGTACTCGGCGTGATCGAGGCTTTCGGCGTCAAGCCGGACCTCGTCTCCGGCCGATGCACCAGCACCGAGGCCGGGATCCGGCTGATCGA
>JBBRVF010000078.1:0-6333 GCA_038247145.1 Solirubrobacterales bacterium
AAAACTTGGAGCCGACCAGCTCGGTCGGCATGGTGCCGAGGGCGACCAGGCCCGGTCCGGCATGGCAGCCGAGCACGGTTGACATCTCGTCGAGGAAGGCCCCTTCGCACTGGAAGACCTCGCGGCAGTGGGCGGCAAGGTCTCCGGCAAGCTCCGGCGCCTGGATGTGCTGCGCGGTCCAGGTGGTCTCGCCGGTGCGGGCGATCTCGGTCGCCATGTCCTTGAGCCGCTGCATCGCTTTCGCCTGGGTGCGGACCTTCTCGACCGGCTTGACGGTCTCTTCGAGCGTGATGATCGGCTTGATCTTCAGTGCCGAGCCGATCCAGGCCTGGGCGCTGCCAATCCGGCCGCCCTTGCGCAGGTACTCGAGCGTATCGACCATGATCCAGGTGCCGAGGTTCTCGCGGGCCGCTTCGGCCCGGAGAGCGGTCTCTTCGGCGGTACAGCCCTCGTTGATCGCATTGGCCGCGGCCAGCACGGTCAGGGCGAGGCCGCCGGCCGTGGTCCGGGAATCGACGACGCGGATCTTCTCGCCGCCCTTTCCCTCTTCGCTCAGTTGCGCGACCGCCTGCTTCGCCGCTTCGCAGGTACCGGAGATCGCCGCGGAGAGGTGGATCGAGACGATCTCCTTGCCCTGCTCGAGCAGCGGCTCGTAGACCGCCATGAAGTCCCCGACCGAGGGTTGCGAGGTCGTGGTCAGATCCGGACTCTCGATCACTGCCTTGTAGAAGGACTTGTAATCGGTGATCTCGCTCTCCGGACGCTGCTGCCCGTTGAGGATCACGTAGAGGCTGACGACGCTGATCTCCAGTCGCTCGCGGTCTTCGGCCGTCAGCGAGGCGGTCGAATCCGTGACGAGAGCGGTTTCATGTTCGGCGGACACGCCACGGTTCTATCAGAGAACCGGACGGCTAATCTGGTCTGGTGGGGAAAACCGTCCTGTTCAGATGCCCGACTCCGACCGACCGCCTCTGCCCCTGCGGGAAGGCAGCTCGTGCGCTGAAGGAGGCCGGAGTGGAATTCGAGACCGAGCGCGTCGCGGGCCGCAAGTCGAAGCGCCCGGAGATCGTCGAACTCACCGGCCAGAAGCGCGTGCCCGTCCTGGTCGACGGCGATCAGGTGATCCACGATTCGAAGCGGATCGTCGAGTACATTGAGAGCGAGTTCGGTACCCGCTAACCTACGCATATGACGGATGCAACCGAATCAGCGATATCCCTGACCGAAATCGCCTCCGAAAAGGTCGCCGAACTGATCGGAGATCAGCCGGCAGGCGAAGAACAGGCCCTCCGGGTCGCGGTACGGGGAGGTGGCTGCTCAGGCTTTCAGTACGCACTCGCCTTCGACTCGGTCTCCGATGACGATCACGTTTTCGAGCACCGCGGCGTCAAGGTGATCGTCGACAAGGCCAGCATGCAGTTCGTATTCGGCTCCGAGGTCGACTACGTCGAAGGCCTGACCGGTGCCGGCTTCCAGGTGAACAACCCCAACGTCGTCGCCGCCTGCGGCTGCGGCTCGTCCTTCCAGGTCAAGGACGAAGAGGAAGAGCCCGCCGCCGTCTGACCGGTGGTCCCGGCGCCCCGCGTCGGTGTTGTGACCGCCTGCCGCTATTTGCGAGGCTTTGCGACTGAAGCGATTCGTGCTCAGGGCTGCCGGGCACCCGCAGCCTGACCCTGCGTTTCGCTTTCCAGAGCGGCTTTCAGCCGTTCGTCGGCCCTCAGGAACGGGTCGTTCACAACCTTTTCACCGTTCGTTTCCCGACTGGTAACAACCTGTCCCCGACCCTCCCGGAAACTTGCCGCGAGCGTGAGATCGGCTTGCGCGGATGAACGAAAGGGAATACTTCAAGTGTCAGACATACTGAGTGGCAAGGGGGAGGGGCTTCAAAGGTTGCTCCTCGCGTTCGGGCTGGCGTTGGCCGTATTCGGGCTCGTCGGGCTCGCGTCTGCGGTTAATTCGAAAGCCGAGGACGATGTAATCATCGGGATCAAGTGCTCGGGCAAGGTCGAACCGGTCAAGGGTGCGCTGTTTCCGGATACGTTCTCCTACGAGTTCGGCTGCAACCAGGACATTTCGGCTTTCTCGCTTGTATCCAACCGGCTGATCGACAACTTCGCGACCGAAGTGATCGGTGTTGACGATGCCGGGGAGCCTGGTCTCAACCAGGACTTCTTCTGTACTTCGACCGTTCCTTCCTACGGATTCGGCTGCTACGGATCTCCGGGCAAGACCCCGGCGACCGTGATCACCACCGGCAACAAGGCGATCGGCGAGTTCTCGATGTTTGACGCCGTCTGCGCCGCCGATGTACAGCCCAAGGTCTGGGGAATCGCCCAGGCGGAATACAGCTCGACCAACGACCTGGTCGATCCGCCGAAGACGACGAGCTGGCTGGCCACCTCGGAGCCCTTCCAGCTCAACACCAAAGCGATCAACTGCGACGTGCTGAACGCGAAGGCCAAGGCACAGAAGGCCTGTGCCCGGGTGAAAAAGATGAAGAAGGGCACCAAGGCGAAGACCCGTGCCCGCAAGGCCTGCGTCCGCGCCAGGGCGGTCGCGAAGAAGGCCTAGCGGCCTTCCGCAACTGAAAGTCAAGAAATGCATGGAGAAAGGGAAAAGATGAAGAATTCAAAAGCAACGGTGCTCGGTTTCCTGCTGGTCTGCCTCGCGTTCGTCGCGATGCCGGTCGCAGCACAGGCCAAGTCCACGATCACGATCAGCGGTTCGACCACGGTCGCCCCGCTCGCTACCCAACTCGCCAAGGGCTATCTCAAGACGAAGGCGGGCAAAAACGTCAAGTTCAAGCTCCTCCAGGGCGGATCCGACATCGGCGTGGCCGACGTGGCCCGCGGGCGGGTGACTCTCGGTATGTCTTCGAGGATCCCCAAGGAAAGCGACCCCGGCGGAATCGTTTTCAACGAGATCGCCAAGGACGCGCTCTGCGTCGCGACGCATACGGGCAACAAGATCGCGAACATGACGCAGGACCAGGTCCAGAACGTTTTCAGTGGCGCGGCGCGCGACTGGGGAGATGTTCCGGGATCGAACCTGAACGGCACGGTAAACGTGACTGTCAGGACCGCGGCCTCCGGTACTCAGGACGCATTCGACAAGATCTTCATGTCTCCGAAGAAGACCTTCTCGGGTGCTTCGCAGAAGGCGTCGAACGGCCTGATCGAGCAGCAGCTCCAGCGTGACCCGCTGGCGATCGGATACCTCTCGCTGGCCTTCCAGAAGGGCGTCCACATCGTCAACTACAAGGGCGTTCCCTGCAGTCTGCGGGCGGCCAAGTCGGGACAGTACCCGGGCACACGTCCGCTGTTCCTGGTCAGCCGCGGATCGCTCACCGGCGCCTCCAAGAAGTGGGTCAAGTGGATCCGCAGCAATAAGAAGGCGCTGAGGATCGCTTCCAGTTCCTGGGTTCCGTTCAAGTAATGGACGAGCAGTACCTGGGGATCTTCGACGAATCAGACGACAAGTCGAAGAACGAACATCCTACGAACCGGCGCGTCGAGCTCATGCTCGGCGCGCTGGCTTCGTTGATCCTGGTCTTCATCGCCGGCATGGTGATCTTCGTCTTCCTCAAGGGCCTGCCTTCGCTGGCGGGCAACGGCATTTCCTGGTTCGGAGGCGGTGGCAACGTCGACGAGCAGCTGACCAACATCTTCAACTCCCCGGCCGAGCCGGAAGACTATGTCTACGAACTGAGCGCTTTTCCGCTGCTCTGGTCGACCTTCCTGATCGCCTTCATCGCGGTCTGCATCGCCACCGTGGTTTCAATCTTCTCCTCGATCTTCATCGTTGAATTCGCCCCGCGGCCGTTGGAGCGCATTCTCGAGCCGGTGGTCAAATTCCTGGCTGCCATCCCCTCGGTCATCTACGGACTGCTGGGGATTCTCATCCTGGTCCCCTGGATCAACAACACCCTGATCACCGAAGAAATGCGGGTGTCGGTCCGTTACGTGATCCAGCTCGACGGAACCAGCGTCCTGGCCGGCGTGATCATCCTCACGATCATGATCCTGCCGATCATGATCGCGATCATCACCGATTCGCTTCGTGCGGTGCCGCGAGTCTGGAGCGAAGGTGCGCTGGCCCTCGGGGTCAACCGCTGGCGGGCTCTGAGGACCGTATCTCTGCGCGCGATCCGCCCGGCGATCGTCGCAGCAGCTGTGCTTGCCACCGCCCGGGCGCTGGGGGAGGCGATCATGCTGGCAATGGTCACCGGCTCGATCGGTTTCGCTCCCAATCCTTTCGACGGGTTCCTCTTCTTCCTCGAGCCGTCCCGGCCGCTGGCCGCGACGATCGTCGACGGTGCCGAGGGGCTCTCGGTCGAGCCTTTCGGGCAGACCATGTACGCCTTCGCTTTCATCCTGATCATCTCGACGGCCTTCCTCTCGTTCGCCGGCTGGGCCGCCCGCAAGTCTCTGTCCCGCTACAGCATCGGTGCCAAATGAGCGCGACGGCCACCAAGCGAAGAAAGGCTGCCGCCCGCCGGGCAGGATCGGCCAGGCCGAAGAAGATCAGGTCGAAGGACTCGTGGAGTATCGGCGACCGGATCGGCGTCGCCATGGCCTGGTTCTGCGGCCTGATGCTCTGCGTCGTCGCTGCTGCGATCACCCTGTACATGGCCTGGAAGGGCCTCGCCTTCATCAACTGGGAGATCATCAGTACCTCGCCGGAGGCTTCTCTCGAGCAGTCCAAGACCGGCGGCTTCCTCGACCCGATCATCGGCACGCTGCTGCTGACGATTCTCGGTGCGGCGATTGCCACGCCGGTCGGCGTCGCCGTGGCAATCTGGCTTACTGAATACGGACGTCCCGCGCCGCTGGCCCGTTTCGTCGAGGCCGGCATCGAGGTGATCGTCGGCGCACCTTCGATCGTGCTCGCCATCTTCGGACTGCTCGTCTTCCAGCAGGGACTGTTCAGCCCGTTCTCCTTTACCGCCGAGGGCGGCGAGGTCTTCGGCCGTTCGTTCTTCGCGGCCGGAGCAGTGATGTCGCTGATCGCACTTCCGTTCGTGGTCGGCGGAACCCGGGAAGCGCTCAACTCGATTCCCCGCCACGTACGCGAGGCGTCATATGCGCTCGGCAAGGATCAGGCATCGACGATCCGGCGCGTGCTGCTTCCGAGTTCCCGCAGTGGCATCGCCACCGGTTCGACCCTGGGAATGGCCCAGATCGCCGGAGATACGGCGGTCGTGGTCGTGTTGCTCGGGGCGTCTCTCCAGATCTCGCCGGAAGGCACTATCCCGGGCGTCGACGTGCTCAAGGGCACCGGCTCGACCCTGACCAGTTTCGTCTTCCAGAACTCACCGGCCGGAGAGGGCAACGCCCCCGACAAGGCGTATGCGGCGGCTTTCGTCCTGCTCTCGCTGGTGATTCTGCTGAATCTGATCGTCAACCGGATCACCAGGAAAGGAAAGCAAGTATGGGGGTAGGGCCCGACCAGCAGGAACCGGGAGTCTCGAGCAACGGCGCGCTGCCGCATGTGGTGCCGCCGCTGAGGAGGATCGTCGTCGGGCAGGAGGTGCCACCCATCCGCGTAGCCGACGAGTATGCCGCATCCGGCAACGGTCAGGTCCTGGACGATCTCGACTGGGGACCGGAAGACCAGCTCGGACCCGAGTGGTACGAGGAGATCATGCGGACCGAGCAGCTCGGCATCAGCTTCGGCGAGAAGCAGGCGGTCAAGGAGGTCAGTCTTCCGGTCAACTCGGGTCAGGTCCTGGCATTGATCGGCCCCTCGGGCTGCGGCAAGACCACGCTGCTCAGGTCGATGAACAAGCTGGTAGACCTGACTCCGACGGCGCGCCGCACGGGGAGGATCCTGCTCGACGGTGAGGACATCGACCTCTTCGACGATACCCAGCTGCGCCGTCGGGTCGGCATGCTCTTCCAGCAGCCGAATCCGTTCCCGATGAGCATCTTCGACAACATCGCTTACGGGCTCCGTGAGCGCGGGTCGAAGCGCCCCCGCAAGAAGGAGCTCGAGCCGGTGGTAGTCGATTCGCTGAAACGCGCCGGACTCTGGGACGAGGTCGGCGACAACCTCGACCACCCGGCACTCTCACTCTCCGGTGGCCAGCAACAGCGGCTCTGCATCGCCAGGTCACTGGCCGTGAGGCCCGAGGTGCTCCTTCTGGACGAGCCCTGTTCGGCGCTCGACCCGATCTCCACTGCGATCATCGAGGAGACGGTGGTCCAGCTCAAGGAAGAAATGGCGATCGTGATCGTCACCCACAACCTCCAGCAGGCCGAACGGGTCGCCGACCAGGTCGCCTTCATGTACCTCGGCGACCTGGTCGAGTACGGGCCGGCCGACCAGATCTTC
>JBBRVF010000079.1:0-6331 GCA_038247145.1 Solirubrobacterales bacterium
GATCATCTGTGCGCTTGCCGGAGGGTGGTTCATGGACAGGTGTTGATTCTCGACGGATTCTGACAGTCGAGCTTCACCGATTCACCGATCCGGGCTGCGAAAACTCATGGAGAGGCGAGACTATCCTGCGCCGCAGCCGGGCGCGGTTTCCGGCGACGAATCGGGATAAAACGGCCAGTGGCGCTCAGCCGCGGCGAACCGACTTCGGACCCGGGCTGACTTCACCGATCCTGGCGGCCTCAGGGTAGTGGCCTCGCAGCAACGCGAGCGCAGCCGCCTCGTCGGCGGCCGGGACGACCACGCAGAAGCCACAGCCCATGTTGAAGACCTCGTACATCTCCTCTTCCGGAACCGCCGCCCTTTCGGCGATCAGCTCGAATACGGGCTGGGGCGTGAGCGGATCGTCCACCGCGTATGAGACATCGGCCTTCAGGCGGAGAAGGTTGTCGAGGCCGCCCGAAGTGATGTGCGCGAGCCCGTGCACCTCGACCGGCGAGGCGATCAGTTCCATGACCGCCCTGACGTAGATCTCGGTCGGCTCGATCAGGATCTCGCCGAGTGGACGGCCCAGCCGGTCGTCGTCCATCGCGATTCCGTCAAGCGCCCGGCGGGCCAGCGTATAACCGTTTGAGTGGATCCCGGACGAAGGCAGGCCGATGACCACGTCACCGGGCGCCACGGTCGAGCCGTCGATGATCGAGTCGAGCCGGACCGTGCCGAAGCAGGCACCGGCGATATCGAAACCCTTGACCAGGTCGCCGATCTGGGCGAGCTCGCCACCCGGGATCTCGATTCCAGCCAGCTCGGCTCCACGGGCCAGGCCGAGGCCGATCTGCTCGCATTGTTCCGGGTCGGCCTTCTCGACCGCGAGGTAGTCCAGCATCGCGATCGGCTCCGCGCCGACACAGATGATGTCGTTTACGTTCATCGCGATGCAGTCGATCCCGACGGTGTCGTAGCGACCGAGCTGCTCGGCGACCAGCAGCTTGGTGCCGACCCCGTCGGTCGAGAGCGCGATGCCGGTCGTATCGTCGAGCCTCATCACAGCCGCGTAATGGCCGCTCAGATCGACCTGCATCGAAGGACGGCCGATATCGGCCGTCGCCAGAGCTGCGACCAGGCGGCTGACCGCGAGGTCGGCGTCGGACTGGCTGACTCCGGCCTTCGCATATGAGTCCGCCGCGCCGGAACTCAACCTTTGGCCTCCTGCTTCACGTCAGTAGTTCCGCCGTTCATCGCCTTCGATTCAACTACAGATCCCGGCGGAGCGGTTCTGCCGAGGGAGCCCAGCCGGGCGAGAATCAACAGCCCGAAGGCAATCCGGTAGGCGGAGTAGGGCAGCAGGGCCCGGTCCCGTTCGACCAATGCGATCAGCCCGTTCGAGGCCAGGGTCGAAACGAAGGAGGTGAACACACCGACCGCCAGCCACTTCTTCTGTCGGCGGCTGGTCCCGCGTCCGGCAAGCCTGGAGCCCTTCAGGGCGACCGCGCCGAGAATCACCGGCAGCGCCACGGTTCGCGACAGCAGGTTGGCCTGGTCCCGGTTGAAACCTCTAAGCCGGGCCGCGGTCAGGGTCGCTCCGTTGCGGGAGACCCCGGGCATCAGGGCCGCGGCCTGGGCCAATCCGAGAGCAAGTCCATCGACGGCATGGGCATCGCCGTGGCCGCGTCGCTGCGGTCGCCGGTCGGCCAGCGCCATCAGCACGGCTCCGGCGATGAGCCCGGCAGCGGTCGAGCGCGGGCCGCCGAGCTTCGACTCGATCGCACGCTCGAAGCGGAAGCCGACGAAGGCCGCGGGGAAGAAGGACAGGGTCAGAACGGCGGCACGGCGGCCGTCGAAGGAGCGCAGTTCTTCGGCGATCTCATTGCGCCGGGTCAGCAGCAGGGCCATCGCCGCTCCGGCGTGAAGGGCGACCTCGAAGCTCTTGCGGATCTCGGGATCGAGGGCGTCCCAGTCCCAGCCGGCGAGGCGGGGAACCATGGTCAAGTGGGCCGAGCTTGAAACCGGAAGCAGTTCGGTCGGCCCCTGCACCAGTCCCAGGATGACTGCGCGCTGTATGTCAGTCGTGCCGGGATTCAGAACCGCGATCCTATTCCCGACTAGACTTCGAGGGCTCAATGCGCCGCCCTGACTTCCATCTGCGCCGGTACCAACTCTGGCAGATGGCCGGCGACGGTCTCCTGATCGTGCTGGCCTACTTCCTCGCCTTCCAGCTGCGCTTCCTCGACGACCCCGGCACCATCCCGGCCCGCTACGTCGACCTGCTCGTCGGCTCGGTCGGATTCGTCGTCCTGGGCAAGCTGTTGATCTTCTACCTGTTCGAGCTCTACCAGAAGTGGTGGAGGTTCATCGGCGGACGCGACGTCATCCGGATCGTCCAGGCGGTGACCATCTCCAGCCTGCTGCTGGTTGTGGTCTTCACCGTCGCCCAGCCATTCGCCAATACGCTGCCGCGCTCGGTGGCGATGACCGACTTCCTGCTGACCCTGATGCTGATCGCCGGGGTGAGGCTGGCCACACGGCTGTTCAAGGAGCGTCCGGAGCGCGGCAGCCGGATCGCCCGCGGTCGCGAAGTACTGGTCGTGGGCGCGGGTTCGGGCGGCCAGATGGTCGTCCGCGAGCTTCGCCTCAATCCGAACCTCGGTGAGACGGCGATCGGCTTCGTCGACGACAACACCGGCATGCGCGGCATGCGCATCCAGGGCATCAGCGTGCTCGGCACCACCGACGAGATCGGAACCATCCTCGACGAAACCGAGCCCGACCAGGTCGTGATCGCGATCCCGTCGGCCCCCGGCACGCTGCGCGCCAAGGTCGTCGCCGCCTGTCGCGAGCGCCAGATCCCGGTGCGAACCCTGCCGACGGTCTTCGAGCTGCTGCGGGGCGGGGTCCAGCTCAGCCAGCAGCTTCGTGAGGTTCAGGTCGAAGACGTGCTCGGTCGCGAGCCGGTGGTGGTCGAGCTCGAAAGGGTCGGCGCCTACCTGGAGGACCAGGTGGTGCTGGTCACTGGTGCCGGTGGCTCGATCGGCTCCGAGCTCTGCCGCCAGATCGCCAGGGTGAACCCGCGACTGCTGGTGATGCTCGACCACGCCGAAGACAACCTCTTCCAGATCGATCGCGAGATGGTCGCCGAGCGCCATTTCAGCCGGGTCGAGGCGGTGCTGGCCGACTGCAAGGAGGCCGAGCGCATGTTCGAGGTGATGCAGCGCTTCCGGCCCTCGGTGGTATTCCACGCCGCCGCTTACAAGCACGTGCCGCTGATGGAGAGCAACCCGCTGGAGGCGGTCCGCAACAACGCGATCGCCACGCGGATCACGGCCGAGACCGCCGCCGCCGCGGGGGCCGGGCGCTTCGTGCTGATCTCGACCGACAAGGCGGTGGCTCCGAAGACGGTCATGGGCGCTTCCAAGGCGCTCGCCGAGTGGGCGGTCACCGCCGCCGGAGAACGACACTCGAACACCCGTTACGTGAGCGTGCGTTTCGGCAACGTGCTCGGTTCATCGGGCAGCGTGGTACCGATCTTCCGTCGCCAGATCGAGACCGGCGGCCCGGTCACGGTCACCCATCCGGAGATGACCCGGTTCTTCATGACCATCCCTGAAGCGGTGCAGCTGGTTATCCGCGCCGGCGATACGGGCAACAGCCGCGGTGACGTATTCGTCCTCGACATGGGCGATCCGGTGAGGATCGTCGACCTGGCCGAGAACATGATCAAGCTTGCCGGCCTCGAGCCGGAGAAGGACATCGCGGTCGAGTTCACCGGCCCTCGACCGGGGGAGAAGCTCCACGAAGAACTTTTCGGTCCCGAGGAGAGACCGCAGCCGACGGCTTCGAAACGAATCATGCGGGCGGTTCGAAAAGAGCCGATCGATTCGATCTGGGTCGAGAGCACTCTCGACCGCCTGGAGCAGGTCGTGCGCACCGGAGAGGAGTCTCATCTGGCCGAGACGGTGGTCGGGATAGTCAATGCGCCCGGCGTCGAAACCGTTCGGATACTCTGACCGGAATACCGGCTTTGCGCAGCCTGTCGCCGTCTGTCTCTAACATGCTGCGATCGGCTGCGATGGCCCGGGGGCCACGTATCGGGAGAGAACTCACCTTGGTGGACAGACCTTGACAACCGTGATCGAAACCGTCGGCCCTTACGCCGGGCTGTTCGCGATGGTCGGCCTGCTGGTCGTCACCGTGCTGCTGTTCTCCCAGGCCCGGGACCTGCGGCGTCTGCGCGAGTGGGCCGGGGGCGCGCCGGAGCGCGACGCCGAGCTCCGCGAGGTCAGCGAGGTCGTCGCCGAGGAGCGCTCTCAGGAACTGAAGGTCCTGGCCGAGCGCGAAGAGCGGCGCCTCGAGCGCGACGGTTACGGCGCTGGTGGTTTCTGGGATCGGCTCGGGCGCCCGGGACGGGTGATGGCGATAATCGCCGCTGTGCTGATCCTCGGTGCCGGTGCGGCTTACGCCGGCACGACCCTGCTCGGAGGGGACGAAACGACCACCAAGGCCGGTAACAACAGCGGCGGTGGCGGCGGTGGCGGAGGCGGCCTGCAGCCATCCGATATCCGGGCTGACGTCCTGAACGGAACCGGGGGAGCAGAAACCGGACTCGCGGCCGAGTACGCGGCGGCACTGGAGAGCGGAGGCTTCAAGGTCGGGGCCACCGGTGACGCCCCTTCGACCTTTGAAGAGAGCGTCGTCATGTACACCGAGGGCAACGAGTCGGCGGCGAAAAAGGTGGCGCAGGCGATCGACGTGACCGAAACCGGACTGATCACCAACGAGGTAGCCGACCTGACCTCCGGGTCGATGGTCACAGCCGTGATCGGAGTCAACCACTCCGAGCTGCCCTCGGGCGGCTAGTGGCCGGTCCGGATCGCCCCGGGCGTCTTCGCTGGTTCGCGCCGATCACGATCGGGCTGCTGTTCGTCCTTACTGTGGGCGCCTTCGGCCTCTCGCAGCGACTCAAGCGCGAACCCCTGGTGATAGACAGGGTCGGCTTCATCGCCCGCGGCGCCGGTGAGAACGACCCCAAGCGCACGGTCTTCTCTCCCAATGGCGACTGTCGGCGCGACTTCATGGCGATCGGCTTCCGGACGACCAAGTCCGACGACGCCGATGTAGACATCATCGGGCCGGGCGAAGTGCTGATCCGTCGTCTGGCCGAAGACCGCTTCTTCAAGCGCTACCGCGAACACGAACTGGTCTGGGACGGCCGCAAGGACAATGGCAACGTGCCGCGGACCGGAGTGTTCAAGGTCAGGGTGACGATGAGGGGTCTCGACCGGGTGCTCTACCTGCCGGGCCGGATCCGCCTTCACAGTTTCCCGGCCAACGATTCAAACTGTGATCCCGACCGGCCGGGGAGTGCCGGGTGATCGAGTCCCTGGCCGCGCTCGTCGCGGCTGTCTGCGTGGCGTTGGCGATCCTCGATCGGCCCGGTCGTCGCCGCTCTGCAGCGATGCTGCTCGCCCTCGTCCTGGCTCCGTCCCTGATCGCCGCCAACCAGTGGGAAGCGACCCAGGTCGCCGAGCTCAGGAACTCGCCTGCTCTGCTGGTCGCCGCGCTGGCCGGGACAGGGATCGTCGTGCTGTGCCTGGCGGCACTGATCGACCGTCGGCCGCTCCTGCTGCCGGTGCTGATCCTGGTCGCATTGCCCTTCAGGGTGCCGCTCGCGGTCGGCGGGGAGGACGCCAACCTGCTGCTGCCGCTCTACCTGGTCATGGCCGCCGGAGTCCTGGCGGTCGCCTTCAGGCAGTGGCAACCGCCAGGCGGGCCGGCCGCCACCGGCCCGGAGCCGGGCGACTCAGGCGCCGACGAGAATCGACCGCAGACCACCGGGCCCACCGGCGTCGCCTCCTGGCTTAAACCCCTGCTCGCCGCCTCCGTCCTGCTCTACGCCCTCGGGCTCTTCTATTCCGACGACCAGACCCAGGGCCTGCTCAACTTCTGCTTCTTCCTGGTGCCGTTCTCGCTCGTCTTCGTTCTGCTGCTGGGAGTCAATTGGAACCGGCGCACCCTCGCAGCCGTTCTCTACACAGTGATCGGCCTCGCCCTGGCCTGCGCCACCGTCGGCTTCGTCGAGTACCAGCTTCGCGAGCTTCTCTGGAACGAGGTCGTGATCCGCTCGAACGACTTCCACGTCTACTTCCGGGTCAACTCGCTCTTCTGGGACCCCAACGTCTACGGGCGCTACCTGGCGATCGCCATCACCGTCGTGGCCGCCGCTCTGATCTGGGCCCGGGAGCGCCGCGACGGGTTCGTTCTTGCCGTGGTCGCAGGGGTGCTCTGGCTCGCCCTGATAACCACCTTCTCCCAGTCCAGCTTCGTCGCCCTGCTCGCC
>JBBRVF010000080.1:0-6276 GCA_038247145.1 Solirubrobacterales bacterium
CCGGGTTCCGAGACGGAACGGTCGTCACCGAGACCTTTCCGGGTGAGCGGTTGCTAGCGGGACACGGATGAGAGCACTTTTCGGCATCACCACGATGGCGTTCGCACTATTGGCCATCGCCGGGCCGTTCACCTCAGGCGCCGCGGGAGACGTCGGGGTAGTCGCCCAGAGTACGAGAGTCGCCAAGCCCGGCGAGATGGTTCAGGTCCGTGTTGCGTGTGGCTTCTGCGACGACGGTGCTGAGTTCCCGGTATCCATGGTGCCTCTCGCTCAGTATCCTGCGCCCTATCCCTGCGGTAACAACGCCCTGTGCAGGCCGGGAACGCGAAAGCCTCCTCGCAGATTTCCGTATGTCTTCCTTGGCAAGACCGAGTCCGTCCCAGCGCCTGCAAAGTGGGGATCTGTACGGGCGGATTCGGTGATCCGTTTCCGAACGCCTGAGGTTGAACCCGGCCGCTACGCGTTCGTCGTCTACTGCGGCCCCTGCATGCGAGGACCGAAGGGCAGCCTGATCACCTCAGGTCCGAATACCAAGAGGGGGAACCTGCTTGTCATGGCGGCGGCGAGAACGAGCCCATCGGCGGTTGCCGGGGAGTCCGGCGGCGACGGCGTTGGTGCCTGGGCGTGGGTGTCCGGCGCCTTGGTGTTGGCCTTTGGTCTCGGCCTGGCTATGTGGCAGCGTGGATCGCGTGGCATCAAGTCGCGCTGACGGCCCGCTTTCGATCCGGCCGACTCATCCGGAATAGGCGGTCCCCGGCCTCCCCAGCGGCAGGATGCGCGGGGCAGACCCTTTGTCAATGACCAGCAAGCTCACGGGCTCCTGGCCGATCGCCCTGATCCCCCCGTCGAAAAACGTTCGGGGCTTGTCGCCGCAGGGCTTGAATCGAACCGACGTGTCTCCCCGGCCGTGGTAGACCACGTTCTGCTCTCTTGTATAGAAGAGCCGGACCCGGTCCATCAGCTGTTTCGGCACCTTCAATGTAACTTCGCCGTGGCCGATCACGAGTACCGGCACTTTGAAACCGTAAACGCCCGGGCGATACTCCCCGGCCAGATCCAAAGCCCGCCTAGGTACCCCGACCCGACCGGCGACGATGGCCTGTTGACGCCAATTCGACAGATTGCTGCCCACGATGACCCCGCTGCATTTCCTGACCCCGAAGGACGGCCGACCAACCGGCGGTCCAGGGTCAGCATTCAAGACGTCGGACGGCCGATTCGCCCCGTTCGTCGGGCTCGCGTCCGGGTTGTCGGCAGAACTGTCCCCACAGCCAACCGCCACGATCGCGATCAAGCTGGCTACGGCCAGCATCGATGCAAGGACGGCCCACCTCCGGGCCATCGAGTCCATCATGCCGGGTCGACACCGACATTCTGGGGATTCGGTTTCGCCCTGCAACGAGGTCAAGTTGACTTCACCGCGTGGACCGGGGAAGGGGTTCGAATCTGTCCGATTCGAGGCTAGAGGCCATGGCCACAACCTCTAGATCGATCCCGCCGGGCGACATGAGGCCCCCTCCGCAGTCAGGCGCCAGGGTTCGATTCCTGACTTCCCGCTCTCATTGAGAGCGACGTAGAAGCGATCGGGAAGCGCGCTGAATCCGAATTCGAATTCGCTCAGCGGGAGATCAAGGACCGCGGCGAATCCTTTACCCGCTCGCATGCTCGCCCATACCAAGGCGCGTTTCTTCCAGCCGCCGACCTTACGCCACCAGACGTAGCCGTTCTTGACCCGCAGGCCGATCAGACCCCGCGACGCGACGAGAAGGTATCGATCGACGCGAGGGGACCCACCCGGGTAGCCCGGAAACCTGATTGCGGCTCTATGGAACGGGGCCCCGCAGTTCGGAGCGGAGTGCCCACGGCCGCCGTAGAGCATCGCGGCCCCGAAACGCGACGACTTCTTTGTGATGCAGCCATCCTCTCCGCAGACTTCGATGTTGACCGGTCCTTTGGCGTGGGCTCCGGTCCCGGCACTCATCCAGAACAGCACGGTTACGAGAGCTGCCAGGACCAAGACGAGCCTTGCTTGGTAGCTGGCGCCAAGGGTAGGGCCGAAATGCTTCGAAACGTTCTCCATGACACGTATACGCTGGAAAGGGCCTGGAGGTTCCGTCTCCAGTGAGGTGGAACCGAACAGGAACGAGCGGCGTAAGTTGAGTGTGGAGCTGGGATCTCAAGTTTCCGAGAGTCGCCTGACCGACGAGGCCCGGGCCGGGAGTCAGGAGGCATTCGAACGTCTGTTCCGGATCCACTTCACTGAGGCCACAAGGGTCGCCGGCTCTTTCGTCGACTCGACCGACGAAGCCGATGAGGTCGTTCAGGTGGCCTTCGTCAAGGCGTGGCGGGCGATCGGCCGATTCGAGCCGGGGGCACCGTTCGGGCCATGGATCAGGACGATCGTCGCCAACGAGGCCCGTTCTCAGATCCGCTCGAACGCCCGTCGAGTGGGGGCCGGACAGCATCTGGCCCGCGAGGTGGACCGGATCGAAGCGCCAGAGCCTTCAGCTGAGGAGATCGTCCTCGAAAGGGAAGCCCGCGAAGAGATAGATCAGGCCATTGCTGTCCTCAGGACCGACGACCAGCGGGTGATCCGGCTGCGCTACGAACTCGACCTGAGCGAATCCGAGATGGCTGCGCGACTCGAGGTGCCCCCGGGTATCGTCAAGTCAAGGCTTTCTCGTGCCCTGATGAGGCTGAGGGAGCACTTGGTAATCACGATTCTCGTGGTCGTCGTTCTCGGAGCGGCCGCCGTGCCGCAGGTAAGGGCGGCGGTGGGACGGCTGCTCGGCATCGCCGGGGCGGAGAAGGTGATCTCGGTCCCGAAGCTACCCGACAACCTTGATCAGCGTCCCTTCGATTGGGGGCGACCGGTCAATCCGGATGCGGTCGGCGGCCTTTACCCGTTCGACGGTGACCCGCCGAGCTTTGACGGAGCCGGGCCAGACCTCAGGTTGCGAAGCGATCTGGCGCGCCCGATCCTGACATTCGTCTACGGCTCAGACACCGTCTCGGTGATCGGCGGCAAGGGTCCGCTCGTCCTGGCCAAGCTGGTTCCTCCGGGGACGGAGGTGCGCCAGGTGCGATCCGCGGTGGGCACGGGGCTGTGGCTGTCCGGTACGGATCACGCTCTGGCCAGGCTTGATGCCCGCGGTTTCGTGCAGGGCCCGAGGACCCGGGTTGACGCGAATGTGCTGGCCCTGGGCGGAAAAGACGGACGCGACTATCGAATTCAGACCGACCGTGACCTCGGACACGCGCTTGATCTGGCCCGCACGGTCTTGCCGGGCTCGCCGTGATTTCTGGATACTGACCGCGACCGGGAGCCTTGTCCACCAGATTCGGTTGCCGCGGGGTGACGGACCTCGAAGGGCCCCTCGTTCGTATTCAGGATATGCGCGAAGTCTGGAGGCCTCTCTATTTTGTTGCAATTCTCGCCGCTGTCTTTGCCGGCTGCACGGGCGAGGGCAGTTCGGAGCCAGGATCGAGCGCAGAGGAGGCCACGCTCGCAGAGGAGGCCACGCTCAAAGATCGGCAAGTTCGTTTCTCGGCGGGTTCAGGGCAGCCTCGCGTCGCTCTGAAGGGCTCACCAGTAGACGCGGCGATCGGTGGCGGGTCGCTTTGGGTGGTGAGCACCTCCGGACGGTCTCGGCCGGGCCACCTGACGCAGGTTGGTCTTCTCAGTGGCCAAGTGCTGTCAACGCACCAGATCCGTCAGCCGCAGGCCGTGACATTCGGACAGGGCGGTGTCTGGGTTGCCGACATCTTTCGCAACCGCGTCCTACGCTTCGATTCGAAGAACGGACGGCGATTGGCATCAATTCCGCTATCCCTGCCAAGGCCGGTCGGCAACGGTCCCGACCGTCGCGGCTTCTTTCCCTTCGATATCGCCGCCGGCGAAGGGGCAGTCTGGGTAGCCAGTGCTCGCGGCTCTTTGGCGGAGATCGACCCGAGTTGCGATTGCGTGGTCCGCCAGATTGTGATTCCGCTTCAGTCCATGGCAACCATCGCCACCGGAGAAGGTGCGGTCTGGATCGGCGGTGACCTCGATGGGATGGTGCGGATCGATCCCGAGAGCGGGGAGACGGTCAGGATTCCGATCGAGGACTCCGATGGTCGCCGGCTCCAGGTGGGGGACATTCGAACGGGCAAGGGCCGTGTGTGGGCGGTCGGAAGCTGGGGCGATCTCGTGAAAAGCGAGTCCAGAGCGCCAATCTCGGGAAGCTACGTTGCCACCGATGATTCCACGATCATCGAGCTGAGTCCGAGCGGAGAGGTGCTCGGCAAAACGGACTCACCTTCCGGCACCGTGATAGCCCCTGGTATCGGGAATAGCATCTGGACGGCGGGATGGAAATCGCGGGAAATCTACCTCCTCGATCCATCGCCACCGGCGCTTCACCGCGTCTGGCGCCTCTCGCGCCCTGCGCGTCTTCTGGCTACAAGTGACCGGAGCCTCTGGCTCGTCAAGGATGGCAACACCTTGGTCCGCCGCTTTCTCATCGTTGGGCCCTCGGCTTCGACCGATCTCGGGAATCCCGAACCGGGAGATGCGCGCCCAAGCGGACAGGCGCCGTTCGTTCGGCCGTGTGAGGCGTTGGTCCGACGGCAGAAGGGCATGTTCGTGGACACTCCTTTCGATCTGCGATTCGGGAAACTGGTCTTCCGCAGTTTGCGCGGAATCGGCGGCAGCAGGAACGCTGGACTCTTCAAAGCATCCCCCGAGCCTGTCGCAAGCTGGAGGGCCTTCAAGGCACTGGTGACAATCGAGGGCGGAACCGGCGCGCTCGTAAGCTTGTCACCGAAGGTCCAGCGTTCCTTCTTGCTTGGTTACGATCCTGCGCATTACAAAGGTCTGGGTCGAAGAAAGCTGCTCTTCACCAAGTCGGACGGACAAGCCGCGGTCCGCTTCGGTGGATGTTTGAATAGGCCACCGGAAGGAGAAAGCCAGTTCATCGGTCGGGTGCTGGCGCGCCGCCCCGGCTGCTACAGGATGCGCGTACTCCTGGACGGAGCGCCGAGACCAATCGTTCGGACCGTCAACGTCGCCATGGGGGCGGGGCAGTGCTAGTTCGACACACGGTTGGTAACGCTCAGGTCGTCTGCTCACATACAAAGGTTTGGGCATGCCAACCGATTCTGACTCCAGTCCGTGCTTCTTCTGGCTATTTCCCTTGCCGTGGTCGCATGCGGGTCTGAAGAGGAGGGGACGCCTCAACCACCCACGCTGTCCTGAAACCGGCGTGATCGCCTTCTCTCGCCGAGGACCGTGAGCAGGTGGACCTGCGAACTTCACAGTTGTCTTTCGTCAAAACGATCGAGACAACCGAAAAGTTCGTGATCGACTTCCCGGAAGGCGGAAGGCGTGGGCAAGCGTTTGTAGCGGCGGCGTTCGATCTGGCCGGACACGACGTACGCAGTATTCGCGTCAACGATCCAAGTCGGAACATGCCGGGGGACGTCGCAATCGTCCGGGCAACTGAACCCGTCATAGCGATCGAAGTCCGACAGAAGCAGGTCAGCTTCGCCGACACGATGCATTTCGCGGAGAGCTTGCGGCAAGGGGCTGTCCCCCTGGGTCTGATCGCGATGCTTTCACCCGATCAAGCCCGGCTCGACGATGTCGCGGTCCAGGTTCAAGCCGAGTCGGATTTCGGAGTTGCTCTCGATTGCGTCTACGGAGTCAGACAACTGCTGGTTACAGCATTCGCCTGGTCAGGTGCTCCTCTCGAATCAAGTTTGGAGTCGTTCCCGAAGCTGTTTCTCTATCGCTTGCGTGAAATCGAAGTTGCCGACGCCACAATTGTTGAATGGGCTGACCTTTTCGAGTAAAAGAGTGTGATGCTGGCAGTCGGTCAAGATCACCGATGAGTGCCGGGAGCAGGACTCGAACCTGCGACACGCGGATTATGATTCCGCTGCTCTAACCAGCTGAGCTACCCCGGCGGGGCGGCGCAGTCTAAATCATCGCCGGTCGATCAGGAGCGGCGCTGTGAGACCTCCGGGCCGGGGACCTGGCGGGGCCCGGGGAGGATCAGATCGAGCCGCCAGGCGAGGACCCTGACCACGAAGGTCACCGAGACGCCTACTATCGCGGCGATCACCTCGTCCTTGAAAATCCACCAGGCGATCAGGTAGGCGATCAGGCCGATCAGCACGGCCGTGGCGTAGAGCTGGCCGCCTTTGCGGAAGATCTCCGGCGATCGGGCGGTGGCGACGTCACGCAGGGCGCCGCCGCCGAGCGCCGCGATCATCCCGACCAGGACCGCCGACCAG
>JBBRVF010000081.1:0-6250 GCA_038247145.1 Solirubrobacterales bacterium
ATCGAGCTGGCCGGAGAGGAGGACCCCGGTATCCGGCTGCTCCGGGAGTTCGGCGGAGACGAAGACCTGGACGTTCCCGACCCTTACTTCGGCGCCGGCGACGGCTTCGACGAGGTGATCGACCTGATCGACCGCCACTGCCGCATCCTCCTCGAGAGCGTCCGAGAATGATCGAAGAGCGGATGCTGCGTTCGCTCCATGTGGAGACGATGAGGCAGTCCGACCTCACCGGTGACCATGAGCCCCACCGACTCTTTCAGGCCTCGACCATCGCCGCCCTGCTTGACGGAGCCTACGAGGGGGATGTCACCTTCGGCGAGTTGGCCTCACGGGGTGACACCGGAATCGGAACGCTGAACGGACTCGACGGCGAGATGATCGCCCTCGACGGTGAGTTCTTCCGGGCTGACGTCGATGGCCGGATCAGCCGGATCGAGGCCGGGGTGTTCAGCCCTTTCGCTGTACTTGCCGATTTTCAGCCGACCGTCGACGTCGAGCTCGCCGGCCCGCTCGGGCTGGAGAGCCTCGAATCGGCCCTTGACCGGCTGCTGCCAGGCGACTCGGTCGCGATCGCGATCCGGATCGACGGCGCCTTCGCTGAGGTCACGGCGAGATCGGTTCCCAGGCAGGAGCCGCCCTACCGTCCGCTGGCCGATGTCATCGCCGACCAGAGCGTCTTTACGATCGATGCCGTATGTGGCAGCCTGGTCGGATTCCGCTTCCCCGAATGGAGCGAGGGCATCGAGGTCGGCGGATACCACCTCCACTTCATCGACGAGAGCCGCGAGCGCGGGGGGCATGTTCTGGACCTCCAGTTCGGGGGCGGTCGGCTCCGGGCCGAGGCATCCTCGGACCTTTGCGTCGAGCTGCCGCGAGGTATCGAACTCGCCTCTCCCGAATTGTCCAGTCGCACCCACGACGCAATCGAGAAAGTCGAGCGGGCAGGGGTGGACGTCACCGGGGTGACGCGATGACCGGGTGGCGGACGACGGCGCTTTCGACGGTCGCCTGCCTGCTCGTCCTCGCCGGTTGCGCAGGGGAAGGCGGCACCACCACCGGGACAGGGGACTCCGACTGGCTGCTCTTCGGCCGCACGCCGACCCGAACCCACTACCTGCCGGCGCCCGACAGCGCAAACCCTCCGCTGAAGGAATCGTGGAGCTTCAGCGACCGGGTGCTGATCGAGTTTCCCCCGGCGGTCAACGACGGCATTGCCTACCTCGCCGACAAGTACGGCAATGTCCGGGCGCTGCGCCTGAGCGATCAGGAAGTCCTCTGGGACATCCAGAAGGACAAGCGCAATGTCGGACCTCCCAGTGATGTCACGGCGCCCGCCTACTACCAGGGCAGGGTCTACGTGGCCTTCTACAACGGCACTCTGGCAGCGCTGGATTCTTCGACCGGAGCGGTCGAGTGGAAACGTGACCTCGGCAGCTTGCTCGAGTCTTCGCCGGTCGTGGTCGGCGGCAGGCTGTTCGTCGGAACCGACCGGGGCGACCTTTTCGCAATCGAGGCCGAGAGCGGGCGAACTGCCTGGAGCTACAGGGCTCCGGCCCCGGTCAAGTCAAGCCCGTCGGTCAGCTCGGGACGGGTGCTCTTCGGCGACTACTCGGGGACCATGTACAGCCTCGATACCGGTTCCGGAAAGGTGGTCTGGACCTCTGATACCGGAGGAGTGGGGAGCGGTGGCGGTTTCTATTCTTCCCCGGCGATCGGTTTCGGCAAGGTATATGCCGGTCGCGACGACGGCACCGTATTCGCCTTCGACCTGAAGACCGGCCGCCGGGCCTGGAGCTACCGCACCAAAGGCCCGGTCTACGGATCGCCGGCGATCGCCAAAGTGCGCGGCACTCCGGCAACCGTCTACATCGGCTCCTACGACACCAACCTCTACGCGCTCGACGCCGCCTCCGGCAAGAAACGGTGGGGCTTCAAGGTCGGTGGCGAGGTCCCCGGCACCGCGACGGTGATCGGGCACACGGTCTACACCTCGAGCTTCCGCACGGCGGAGTCGATCGGGATCGACGTGAGGACCCGGAAGAAGACCTTCTCCTTCGACTCCCCGGGATATACGCCGATGATCTCCGACGGCAGGAACCTCTACCTGATCGGCTATTTCACCATTCACGGCTTCCAGCCGGAATCGGGCTGAGGCCCACTCAGGCGAGGCCGGCCGGCAGGTTCGGCAGTCCTGCCGTCGCTTTCTGGACGATCTGCGCCGGGTCGTCGCTGACCTCGATCAGATCGAGATCCGCCGCGCTCAGCCGTCCCCGTTCGAGCATCTGCTCACCCATCCAGGCGAGCAGCCCGTTCCAGTAGTCGCAGCCGACAAGCACTACCGGCGTCGGTCGGGAGTTGCCGGTCTGCATCAGGGTCAGAACCTCGAAGGTCTCGTCCAGGGTGCCGAAACCGCCGGGAAACATCACGAAGGACCAGGAATAACGGGCGAACATCAGCTTCCGCAGAAAGAAGTAGTGGAACTCCATGCCCGTATCGACGTATTCGTTCAGGCCCTGCTCGTGGGGCAACTCGATGTTCAGCCCGACCGAGGTCGCGCCGGCGTCCCGGGCTCCGCGGTTGGCAGCCTCCATGGTGCCGGGCCCACCACCGGTGATGACGCTGTAGTCCGCCTCCCCGATCGCCGCTCCCACCTGCCGTGCCAGCCGATACTCGTGGTCGCTCTCCTTTGTCCGGGCCGACCCGAATACACAGACGGCAGGACCGAGGTGGCCGAGCAGCCGGAAGCCTTTTTCGGCCTCGGACCTGATCCGGTCCAGGCGCTCCGGGTCCGAGAGCTCGGCGATGATCTCCGGCTCGCCACTGCGAATGATCTCCTCGTCGAGAGTGAGCGGCCGCCGCGGGCTTGCCGGGTCGGTCACCGTCAGCCCCCGGACTGTCCGGCGGCGGCGCGGTACCGCTCGACCGCGATCCGCCTCTCCTCGGCGTGGTCGACGACCGGCTCAGGGTAGTCGTCACCGATACGGCAGCCGTACTGCTGCTGCTGCTCATCGGACATGCGCCACGGTCTGACCAGATGCTCGTCCGGGACTTTGCTCAGTTCGGGTAGCCAGCGGCGCACGTACTCGCCTTCGGGGTCGAACTTCTCGTGCTGGGTCATCGGGTTGAACATCCGCTGGAAGTACGGGGCCGGGTCGGTTCCGACCGAGGTGGTCCACTGCCAGCCGCCGTTGTTCGAGGCCAGGTCGCCGTCGACCAGTCTTTCCATGAACCACTTCTCGCCCTCGCGCCAGTCCAGGTGTAGGTCCTTGGTCAGAAAGGACGCGACCACCATGCGGACCCGGTTGTGCATCCAGCCGTCGCCGAGCAGCTCGCGCATGCCGGCGTCAACCAGCGGGTAGCCGGTCCTGCCCTGCTGCCAGGCCTCGAGCAGGACCTCGTCCTCGTGCCAGTCCAGGGTGCCGCGATACCTCTGCTGAAACTCCTGCCTGGTCACCTCGGGGAAGTTGGCCAGCACCGAGGCGTAGAACTCGCGCCAGGCGAGTTCCTTCCGGAAAACCCTCGGACCCTTGCCTTCACTCAGGCCCAGCTTGACCTCGAGCTCGAGGGCCGATACGCATCCCCAGCGCATGTAGGGAGAAAGCCTCGAGGATCCGCCGGCCGGGTGATTTCGGCTCGCCGCGTATTCGGTGAGACCACCGTTCAGGTAAGCCCTGGCGGCCTCGCGGGCGGCCGTTTCGCCCGGTTCGAACGAGGTCTCGGCGGCGTCGCCCTCGAGGCCGAGGTCGTTGGGCGACGGCAGCTCACCCGGCTCGATCCCTACCGGCGTCTCGATCGCTTCCGGCGGATCTTCAAGCTCGCGCCTTTCCACTTCCAGCCAGGCCTTGTAGAACGGTGAATAGACGGTGTAAGGGGTTCCTTTGCCCGAGACGATCGGGCCCGGATCATCGACTATGTATGCGCCCGGGTGCGAAGTAAAGCCGACGTCCTTCGCCTTCAGAGCCTGCTCGACCCGCCCGTCTCGCCACAGGGACCAGGGCGAGACGTCGCCGGTGCAGTGAATGAGGGAGGCACCGACCTCCGCCGCCAGTTCCGGCAGTGCGGTTTCAGGCTCGCCGTGGCGCAGCACCAGTTCCGAGCCGCGTTCGCGAAGGGACTTACGGAGATCCGCAAGGCAGCCGAGCATGAATCTCACGCGAGTGGGGGAGACGAACCGCCCTCCGGTCAACAGCCGATCGTCGAAGATGAAGCAGCAGAGCACCGGTCCCGCTTCAGACGCCGCGGCGAGCGCCGGAAGGTCGTGGACCCGGAGATCCCGCCGGAACCACATGATCGAGGTCTCTTTGCTCCCGTCCGCCGCCATCGGAAACGAGTATGCCAGCCCCCTTCGAGCGGCTAGTCTGTTCCCCATGATCATTGTCGCTGGCAGCATTCAGGTCGAAGCGGAAGATCGAGCCGCCTTTCTCGAAAGCTCGGCCGAGGCAGTGCGGCTGGCCCGTTCAACGAGCGGATGTCACGACTTCGCGGTCTCGGCGGATCCGATCGAGAACGGCCGGGCCAATGTCTTCGAACTGTGGGAGGACCGTGAATCACTCGAGGCCTTCCGCGGAAGCGGGCCGGACGACGATCTCGGTTCGATGATCGTTCAGGCCACGGTGCGCGAGTTCGAAGTGAGCTGAGCGACCCCGGCGGGCGACCCAGGGCGTCGTCGAATGCGGCTGAGAGGAGTCGAACCTCCACGTCCTTTCGGACACAAGCCCCTCAAGCTTGCGCGTCTACCAATTCCGCCACAGCCGCAGAGGGACGACGATTCTAGGCAATGGGTGCCGGGACGCGCTTTGCCCTGCCGGGCGGCTACTTGCGTTTTTTGTCCGGTACGAACATACGTCCGTCGATGCGGCTAGATTACGAACACAGGTTCGCAAAGGGGCGAACAACGACATTCGACGAATCGAACGGCTTCACGGCCGGCTAAGGAGAAACGTGGTTGACCTGACCAAGCGGCAGCGCGAGATCTTCGACTACATCGGCAGGTACGCCGAAAAGACCGGTTACCCGCCGACCGTCCGGGAGATTGGCAAGGCGGTGGGTCTGCATTCGTCTTCGACCGTGCACGTTCACCTCTCCAACCTCGAGAAGGCCGGGGTGCTGCGGCGCGATCCCAGTAAGCCGAGAGCGATCGAGATCCTGGTCGAGAAGGCCAGAAGCGCGCGTGACGCCGCGGTCGACACCGTGATGCCCGGCGGCAGTTCCGGCGCCGGCCTGCCGCTCCTCGGCAGGATCTCCGCCGGTCCGGGAATGCTGGCCGAAGAGAACATCGAGGACTACGTCGAGGTGCCTTCGGTAATCGGCGGCCGTGAGGGCGACTACGTGCTCGAGGTCCGCGGCGAGAGCATGAAGGACGCCGGGATCATGGACGGCGACTACGTGATCGTTCACCCGGCGCCTGATGCCGACAACGGCGAGATCGTCGTCGCGATGCTCGACGAGGAGGAGGCCACGGTCAAGCGTCTGTTCAAGGAAAACGACCACATGCGCCTCCAGCCAGAGAACGATACGATGGAGCCGATCATCACCACCGACGCATCGGTCATCGGCAAAGTCATCGGGGTTTTCCGCAAGGTCTGATCGCGCAGGCGGACCGCCATCGTGGCGGATTCGCACGTCACGGGCGCCGATGCGCTCTACAATGTCCGTTCGTGGGTCGGACGGCTGCGGGGGGAGAGAAATCCCTTCGAGGAAAGTCCGGACACCACAGGGCAGGACGGTGGATAACTCCCACTCGGGGAAACCCGCAGGAAAGTGCCACAGAAATACACGGCCGATGACGCAGCCACACGTGAGCTGCGAACAGGCAAAGGTGAAAAGGTGCGGTAAGAGCGCACCGGCGTCGCGGTGACGCGGCGGCCAGGTAAACCCCGTCCGGTGCAAGACCAAACAGGATCGTCGACCCGGCCCGGCGAGATCCAGGTAGGTCGCAGGCGATGTGGGCCTCGAGTCCGCCGTCCGTCGGTGTGATCAGCCGGCGAGATAGATGGTCGTTCAAGACAGGATCCGGCTTACAGACCCGCTAAGGAAAGGGCCCCGCGAGGGGCCTTTTCTATTTCCATGAGCCAGACAACCGATTGCGTGAGCGTTTGCTAATGTTCTGCTCAACCTTCAGCTGAATCTCCGCCACAAGATCGCGGAGAGCGGGGGACCCAGACGGACACGGTCCATGGGGCGAATCTCTGGCATCTGCCAGGTAGCGCTGCTCTTTCAGCGCGAGCCCGACAGCTAACCCCGCAAGCAA
>JBBRVF010000082.1:0-6238 GCA_038247145.1 Solirubrobacterales bacterium
GGCAGGATCGCCCCGAATGACTGCCACTCGCTGATCAAGCTCGACTGAGTCCGACCGGCCTCAGATGATCACGGGGACTGTGCCGCCGTCGACTCCCCAGGCCGATCCCGAAACGTAGGACGCGCGGTCGGAGCAGAGGAAAGTGATCACCGAAGCGATCTCCTCCGGGGCGCCCATCCGTCCGATCGGCCGCTTCGCGCCGACGCCCGCCCGCGCCTCCTCTCGGGTCAACTCGCCGTCGCCGGAATCGTCGCGGGCCTGGTCAAGCAGTCCGCCCGGGTCCAGCCACAGCTCCGACCCGGTCGGCCCGGGGCAGATCGCGTTGACCAGGACGCCGTCGGAGGCGTATCGCTCGGCGAAGATCCTGGTCAGCGAGAGCATTCCCGCTTTCCCCACCGAGTAGTCGGGCATCATCTCCGACGGACGTTTTCCGGAGCTGGAGGAGACGTTTACGATCCGGCCCCAGCCGCGCTCGCGCATGCCGGGGACGACCGCGCGCATCAGGTTCAGCGGTGCCATCACGCTGAGTTCGTGCTGGGCTCGGAAGTCCTCTTCGGATGTGTCCTCGAGGGTCTGTCGGCGGGCGAAGCCGGCGTTGTTGACGAGGATGTCGATGGCCCCGAACTGCTGCCTCGCCGCGGCGACGATGTGCTCGCCGGCCTGCGGCTCGGTCACGTCCATAACCAGGACGGCGACCTCTCCTCCTTCGGCCCGCACCACCTCGGACATCGCCGCCAGCTGCTCGGGGTCGCGGGAGATCATCAGGACCTTCGCCCCTTCGGCACAGAGTTGCCGGGTTGCTTCGAAGCCGATTCCACCGCTGGCGCCGGTGATCGCGCAGACGCGGTTCTCGACTCCCAGCCTCAAACCGTCCGGACCTCGACCTCGGTCGGTTCGCTGAGCAGCCGGTGAACCGGGCAGCGGGTCGCGATCCTCTCGAGGCGCTCGATCTGGCCCTCGTCGAGGTGATCCGGATAGTCGACCTCGACCCTGAACAGACTGGGGTTGGGTCCGTCGTACTCGGTCTCGACCGAGACTTCCAGGCCCGAGAGGTCCCAGCCCTTGCGGGCTGCGTAGATGTTGAGGGTGACCGCGGTGCAGGAAGCGAGCGCCGCGCTGACGCCGGCCGTCGAGGTGGGGCCCTCAAGCTCCCGATCGACGCCCTCTACCGGTTGGTCGAAGGTCACTTCGATCCCGGTGTCGATCTCGACCTTCGACGGCAGGTCGGGTCCGGTGGTCACGGTGGCTCTGGTGCTCATGACTTGCGCCGTCCTGCGAACAGTTCGGGCTCTTCGAGGTCGGCGTAGCGGGCCATCGCGAAGCAGAGGTCCGAAGCCCGGTTCAGGAAGCGCAGGATTTCAGCCGAAGCCAGCTCGTCGGCGAGCTTGATCGTGACCACTGCTCGCTCCGCCCGGCGCACGATCGTCCGGGCGAGGTCAATCTGCGCGGAGAGGGCGGTGCCGCCCGGGATCACGAACTTCGGCGGCAGCTCGACCCGGGACATGTACTTGTCGATCTCGGCGTCGAGCGCGTCGGTCATCTCGGCGGTGATCCGGCTGACGCCGTCTTCGAGGCGGTCTGCCGCTTCGGGTGCGGTTGCCAGTTCGGCACCAGCGACGAAGAGCTCGTTCTGGAGGGAAAGGATGTCGGAGGCCAGTTCAGTTTCCTCGGGGCCGCATCCGGCCCGGGCAACCCCGAGAGCCGATGAGGCTTCGTCCAGGGTGCCGTAGGCGTCAGTCCTGAGTCCCGACTTTTCGACCCGTCCTCCGTACCAGAGGCCGGTCGTTCCGTCATCGCCCTTCTTCGTATAGATCTTGAGCACTTTTCTCCTAGCTGAGGGGGTTGAAGACCATTCCCGAAAGCAGTTTCGGAAAGAAGTAGGTCGATTTGGGCGGCATGGTCTCGCCGGCGGCCGCGACCTCCCGGACCTGCCCGACCGGGGTCGCCCGGAGGATGAATGCCGCCTGGTAGCTACCCTCTTCGAGCATCTTCAAGGACGCCGGGATGCTCTTGGCATATCCGAGGCCGCGCTTGGCTTCGACGTCGCCCTCGCTCATCCCGAGGACCTCCTGGAATACGACCTTCTCGAGGATCGCAGCGTCGAGGTGACGGTAGGCCTCGGAGCGCCCTTCCATCAACCGGTCGAGGACGGCCGGATCTTTCAGGGCCAGCCTGAAGTGGCGCCCGGTAGTGCTGTCGGCGTAGCCGAAGCAGCCGATGCCTTCGCGGCCGTCCGGATCGAGCCCGGCACGGTCGGTCTCTTCGACCTCGAAGGCCTCGCGGATGCCGCGCTCGAGGTGGTCGCGGAGGTCGGCGTCGCCGCTCAGTCCGGAAAGCAGGCGGTGAGTCGGGAAGACTGTCAGGCCGGGGTCGTCCAGCCCGGTCAGAGCCATGAGTGTGTAGTTCTGCGGACCCTCGCCCGGGACCTCGTCGCGGTAGGCCCTCGCGGTCTCGTATCGATGATGCCCGTCGGCGATAAGCAGCTCGGCATCGGCCAGCTCGGCGGTGACCGCGTCATGGACGGCCGGGTCCTCGATCGGCCAGATCCGGTGCACCGTGCCGTCGTCGTCAGTGACTTCGGCCCAGGGATCGGTCTTGGTCGATCCGGCCACATGCGGCCAGGCGTCGCGGGTGGTCAGCGAGAAAATCGGCGAGAGGTTGTAGCGGGTCGCGCGGGTCAGGTCGAGCCGGTCCTGCTTGGGACCCGGCTGGGTGCGCTCGTGTGGTCTGATCCGGCCTGCTCCGTAGTCGTCCACCCCGACCCGGGCCAGGATGCCGTTGCGGGTCCGGGTGGCGCCGTCCGGTCCTTCGTACTGCTGGGATAGCGCCCAGAGCGTCGGTTTCCGGTCCTGGGTCAGGACTCCCGAGAGGGCCCACTGCTCGAGCGTCTCGGCGGCGTGGAGGTAAGGGTCGGAGCCGTCGCCGTAGGAGACCGGCAGGTCGATCTCGACCACATTGAATGGAGAGCGCCGCACCAGCTCTGCCCGCTCGTCGTCGTCGATCACGTCATATGGCGGAGCGACCACCGAGGAGAGCGAGCCCACCGACCCGAGGTTGTAATGGAGCGCCGGCAGGGGTTGGATATCGGCCATGCCTCAAAGGTATCGCCTAACCCGGCCATCCGGTGTCCACTCGGGGGGCGGTAGCATCCCGGCGGATGTCAGGAGGAGAGAACGGTTCATCCAACGGTGGAGCGCGGTCGCTGCCCTACGCGCTGATCGGGGCCGGACCGGCCGGACTGGCCGCCGCCCGCAATCTCGCCCGCCGCGGCATTCATTTCGTCGGCTTTGAGACGCACAGCGACGTCGGCGGCCTCTGGGACATCGACAGCCCTCTCAGCACGATGTACGAGTCGGCCCACCTGATCTCCTCGAAGACGACCACCGCCTACGACGAGTTCCCGATGCGCGACGAAGTAGCCGACTACCCCAGCCACTGGGAGATGCGCACCTACTTCAACGACTACGCCGACACCTTCGACCTGCGCCGGCACTACCGGTTCGGCACCTCGGTCGTCCGGGCCGAGCCGTCCGGCGACACCGACGAGACCTGGCAGGTCACCTCCGAAGGCTCCGACGGCAGGCAGACGATCGAGACCTTCGCCGGGCTGATCATCGCCAACGGCATCCTCTCCGAGCCGAGCATTCCTGACTTCGAAGGCGAGTTCAGCGGCGAGATCATGCACACAAGCCTCTACAAGCGCCCAGACATCTTCCGGGACAAGCGGGTACTGGTCATCGGCGCCGGCAACTCGGGCTGCGACATCGCGGTGGACGCCGTCCACTACGCCCGCTCGGTGGACATGAGCCTTCGAAGCGGCTACTGGTTTTTCCCCAAGTACATCCTCGGCCGTCCGTCGGACACCCTTAACGAAGGACGGGCCCTGCCCGCCGCGATCAAGACCAGGATCGACGGCAGGCTGATCCGGCTGTTCACCGGCAACCCCGCCCGGTTAGGTTTCCCCGAACCGAACGGACGGATCTACGAGACCCATCCGGTGATGAACACGCTGGTGCTCTACCACGCCGGCCACGGCGACATCACGGTGCGCAAGAACATCGAGCGCTTCGACGGTGACGAGGTCCGGTTCGTCGACGGCTCGAGCGGCGAGTACGACCTGGTCATGCTGGCCACCGGCTACAGGCTCAATTACCCCTTCATCGACCCAGAGCATCTGAACTGGAAGGGCAACCACCCGGAGCTCTACCTCAACATCTTCACGCCGAGGCACCGCAACCTGTTCGTGCTCGGCATGGTCGAGGCGACCGGGCTCGGCTGGCAGGGCCGCTACAACCAGGCCGACCTGGTGGCCGGGTTCATCGACGCCGGCCGCAAGGCTCCGGGTACTGCCGAGCAGATGTGGGCGCGGATCCTCGGGCCCAAGCCGGACCTCTTCGCCGGCTACAACTACCGCCAGCTCGACCGGCTGCCCTATTACGTCAACAAGGACGCCTACCGCGAGGCGATTCGCGACCACCTGCGACTTTTCCGCACGGTCGATTGAGCTTTCCGCTCGCGGGCATCGACGACGTACAGGTCGAATTCAGCGATTCGTCGCTGCTGATCCTCGGCTTCGTCCTGGCGATCATCATGTTCGGGATCGCGCTGGATACGAAGCCGGCCGACTTCAAGGCGGTCACGAAGAACCCGAAGGCGATTACCGTTGGCGTCGCCGCGCAGTTCATAGCCCTTCCGGCGATCACCTTCACGCTCACCCTGATCCTCGGCGTTGGACCCTCGATCGCCCTTGGAATGATCCTGGTGGCCTGCTGTCCGCCCGGCAATATTTCCAATGTCCTGACTTACAGATCCGGCGGCAACGTCGCGCTGTCGGTCTCGATGACCGTCGTCTCGAATCTGTTGGCGATCTTCCTGATGCCGCTGAACATCGCGTTCTGGGGAGGCCTACACCCGAAGGCCTCAGCCATCCTCGAGGAGGTCGACCTGAGCGCGATCGAGATGCTGGGGGAGATCGCGCTGATCATCGCGATCCCGTTCGCGCTCGGCCTGAGCATCTCCCATGGCCATCCGGCTTTTGCGAAGAAGGTCCAGCCCTGGGTCAAGCGCTTCAGCCTGGTTGCGTTGATCGCCTTCATCCTGATCGCATTCGCCGGCAATTTCGGCGCCTTCAAGGACCACATCGCGGTCATCGCGCTGGCCGTCTTCCTCCATGACACCCTGGCGCTCAGCCTCGGTTACGGGATCGCCGCCTCCTTTAGGCTGAGCGAGTACAACCGCCGTGCCGTCACCTTCGAGGTCGGGATCAGGAACGCTGGACTCGGGCTGGGCATCGTTTTCAGCTTCTTCGATGGCCTGGGAGGGATGGCCCTGGTCGCCGGCTGGTGGGGAATCTGGGACATCATGGCCGGGCTTGTCCTCGCATCCTGGTGGTCAAAGCGAGCTACCGCGCGACCCGCGGGCGAGGTTGTTGGGGGATGATCGGGATATGAAACGTGTCTATGTGACTGGCGGGAACGGCTTCCTCGGGCGTTCGGTCGTCAAGGGCCTGGTCTCCGCCTGGGAAGACGTCGACTACGTCGTCAGCGCCGACCTTCGCGATCCGGCACCGGAGGGGCAGATAGAGGGCGTGATCTACGCAATCGCCGACGTCACCGATGCCAAGGTGGTCTCCGATCAGATTCTCGACAACGAGATCGACACCGTGGTCCACCTGGCCTCGATCGTCAACCCCGGCAAGGCGACCACGGTCGAGCAGGAATACGCGGTAGACGTGACCGGTTCGAAAAACGTTTTCGAGGCCTGCGTCCGGCACGGCGTCAAGCGGGTGATCGTCTCCTCCAGCGGTGCGGCCTACGGCTACCACGCCGACAACCCGGCCTGGCTGAGCGAGACCGATCCGGTCCGTGGCACCGACACCTTCCCGTACAGCCTCCACAAGCGGCTGGTCGAGGAGATGCTGGCCGAGTATCGCGAGAGCGCACCCCAGCTCGACCAGGTCGTGCTGCGGATCGGCACGATCCTCGGCAAGACCGTGGACAACCAGATCACCGACCTGTTCAGGCGAAAGCGACTACTCAAGATCCGCGGCTCGGACTCGCCTTTCGTCTTCATCTGGGACCAGGACGTGATGTTGGTCATCCAGCAGGCGGTGCTGGGGGAGAAGACCGGCATTTTCAACGTCGCCGGCGACGGTGCGATGACCATCGACCAGATCGCGGAAGAGCTCGGCAAGGGGGTGCTGACCCTGCCGGTGGGCGCTCTGAAGGCCGGACTGGCC
>JBBRVF010000083.1:0-6211 GCA_038247145.1 Solirubrobacterales bacterium
GGGCGTAGTCGAGGCCCTTGCGGCGGTTGTACTCGTAGATCGGCTTGCCGGCACGGGCCGACTCGGGATAGACGATCGAACGCCGGATGACCGTGTCGAAGACCAGGTCGCCGAACTCCTCGCGCAGCAGCTCGAGGGTGCGGCGCGCGTGCTTGGTCCGCATATCGGCGATGTTCAGCATGATGCCGAGCAGCTCGAGGTCGGGGTTGAGGTTCTCCTTCGCGAGGTTGATCACCTCCATCGCCTGCTCGGCGCCCTGCTCGGAGAAGTGCTCGGCTTCGGTCGAGAGGATCGCCCGGTCGGAGGCGACCAGGGCGTTCACGGTCAGCAGGCCCAGGGTGGGAGGGCAGTCGATCAGGATCACGTCGTAGTTGCGCTTCGGCTCGCGAAGCGCGCTTCGAAGGGTCAACTCCCGGCCGATCTTGCCGGCCAGCATCAGCTCGGCCTCGGCCAGTCCGAGGTTCGCCGGAATTACCCCGTTGTGGATCGCGTCGACGGCCTTTTCGCGTCCGGCCAGCACCTCACCAAGGGTGGGAAAGGCTTCGGCCGGTATCCCGAAGTACTCGGACAGGTTGCCCTGCGGGTCGCTGTCGATCGCCAGGGTGCTCAGCCCGGCGCGGGTCAGGCCGTCGGCCAGCGAGCGGGTCAGGGTCGTCTTGCCCGTACCGCCCTTCTGGGAGAGGATCGCGATCGTAATGGCCATCCGCACACCCTACCCGCGGCCCCGTGGCCGGGCGGCAGAGGCCCAGCCCGTAGAATCATCCACCGATGGGTCCCGTCTACGCCGAAATCGAGATCGACGCACCGCGCGAGATGATCTTCGACTACCTGCTCGACATCGCCACGCGGCCGGTCCTGTTCGGCAACTCGATCGAGGATTTCCGTCTGCTCCGGCTCGAGACCCGTGGTGTCGGGGCCGGCGCCCGCTTCCGCTTCAAGCGCCGATCGGCCTGGAACGACACCACGATCACCGCTGCCGAGAATCCCCGCCGGATCTCGGAGCGCGGCTCCACCGGCCGGCTGAACCGCAACCAGACCGGCTTCGAGTGGGAAATCGGCGAAGAAGCGACCGGAGTGAGCGTGGTCAGGCTTTCGTACTGGATCGAGCCCTGGGGTGTCTACCGTTATGTCCAGCGCTTCACCGGCGGATCCCGCTGGTATACGAAGCGGATGGGTAAGGCACTACGGCAGCTTCGCGATCGGATCGAGGCCGAACGGACCACTACCGGGCCGATCGAGGTCGCCGGCGGCAACCGCTACAAGACCGGCATCCGCTAGTCCTTTCAGACGAATAAACTCCCCGACCGATGGAAACTTCCTTGAACAGCAGATCGATCCGCGCGTTCCTCGCCGTACTTCTACTCGCCGTCTCGGGCTTTGCCCTCGCCGCCTGCGGCTCCGACGAAAGCGCCGAAGGCACCGCCGCCGAAGAAGAGATCGAAATCGTGATCGAGGGCGAGCCGATCGAGCTCGATCCCTTCGAGTACAACGTGCTCTTCACGCGTCCGCTCAACCGTTTCGACGTCGAGGACCGTGAATACCTCAAGGACCAGCCCGCGCCCAAGCCCGGTGAGACCTACATCGGTGTCTTCATCAAGGTCAAGAACATCGACGACGTGGTCCATGACGTCCCGGATACGTTCGAGATCGTCGACACCGCCGGTGGACGCTTCGAGAGCATCGAAAGCGATTCGATCTACGCCTTGCCGACCGGCACACCGCTCGAGCCGGGCGAGGAGCTCCCGGAAATCGACTCGACTCCGCAGGTCGGCCCGATTCAGGCCTCGATGCTGCTCTACCTGGTTCCTGACGAAGTGCTGGAGCTGAGGCCGGTCGAGCTCGAGCTCGAAGGCGAAGAAGAACTGGCGAAGGTTGAGCTCGACCTCTAGGGGTCTTTCGGCCGGCGCCGTCGGCCAGCTGACAGCCGGTGCCGGCGCGCTGCTCGCCCTGCTTTCCCCGCTCTGGTTTCCGCTTGCCGGCGTCGGCCTGGCACTGCTCGTGCTCGGCGTGGTCCTATCCGCCCCGAGTGCGCGCAGCCGCGGACCGTATCTTCAGGAATGGTGGACGGCGCTGGCCCTGTCTGCGCTCGTCTGCCTGGTCGGTTTCGGCCTCGAGCTGGTCCTGCCCGTGGTCGGCGGGGTGCTGCTGACGGTCGGCGGGGCGGCTGCCCTGGCCGCGGTCGGCCTCGGAACTCCGCCCGAGAATGACGGCAAAAGTCGCGGGTCAGCTGACCTAGAGGCCGGCTGAGAAAATCTGACTGGCGACCGGGGCTGCCACGGTGCCACCGCCACCGCTGGCGTCGATGATCATCACGCCGATCGCCAGCTTCGGCCGGTCCGCCGGGGCGAATGCCGAAAACCATGCGTCTTCGATCAGATCCGGGTTGCCGTCTTCGTCAACCGCACCCCCGCCGCGCGGTCCAATCTCCGCCGTGCCCGTCTTGCCGGCGACCTGTGCCTCCGCAATGGCCCCGGCGGTGCCGGTTCCGGAAGTGATCACGGCGACCATTCCCTCGGTCACCTGTTTGGCGGTCCTGCGGTCTGTCACCCGAACCGGTTCGACCTCGGGCTGGAGTTCCGGTTCGGTCGCGATCGGCGTCGGCATTGAGACCCCGCCCTTCGCGATCGCCTGGGCGACGCTGGCCAGCAGCAACGGCGTGGCCTGAACCTTGCCCTGGCCGATCGCGCTGACACCCAGTTCGTTGTTGTAGTCACCCGGCTGGGGGATCGTCGGCACCGGCGGTTCGATCGCTTCGGTCCCCTCTTCGTTGTAGATCGCCGGTACCTTGTTGAAGCCAAATTTTTCCGCGGTCTCGGTCAGCTGCTCCTCGCCGATCTCCATCCCCAGAGGGGCGAAGACCGAGTTGCAGGAATTGGCGAAGCTCTCGAGGAAGCTGCCCCCGCAGACCTCGCCGGAGGCGTTTTGGATCTCGCGGCCGTCAGCGATTCCAGATGTCGCGTACTCGTACTGGCTGTCGAGGGTTGCTTTGCCGGTCTCGAGTGCCGCGGTGGCGGTGATGATCTTCATCGTCGAGCCGGGTGGCTGCAGAACCGAGAATGCCTGTCCGGCGAGAGCCCTGATGCTGCCCTTCTTCGCGTCAAGCACGGCAACTCCGCCGAACTGACCGGCCAGCGCCGATACCGAGGCCGACTGGAGCTCCGCGTCGATCGTCGTCTTCAGCGGTTTCGCCCGCTCGGGCTCGCCTTCGCCGAGGACCCTGCCTTCACCGCCTCCTTCGAGCGGGACGGCGCTGAGGGTGCCGCCGGGGGTACCGGCCAGCCGGTAATTGTAGCCAAGCTCGACCCCGCTCAGGCCGATCGGCTCCCCCTCGCTGAAGCCCGCGGCGATCTCCGCTGGATCGAGATCTTCTTCGGATGCGCCGACCGTGCCGGTGACGTCGATCATCGAGTCACCCAGCGGATAGCTGCGGGCCAGCGACGGACCCTCGACCATCACCTGGCCGTCGTTGGCGAGGATCGAAGCCCGGCGCGGGAGCCTGGTCTTGCGGTCGAGCTGCTCGCCTTCCTCGAGCCCGGGGAAGAGCAACCCGCTCTGCCAGGCGATCCCGTCCGAGCCGAAGGTGAATTTCATCGGCTGGTTGATGCTGCCGAAGGCCAGCGTCGAAGACGTCACCGGGATCTCAACCTGGCCCTCGTCGCCTCCGGCTTCGGCCGGCACGATGCCCTGGAGTGTGGCGAGAGCTTCAGCTTCTTCGTAGCGCTCGGTGAAACGTTCCAGCGGCACAGCCTCCTGCGAGACCGCACTGAGCTCCGAATGCATCGCTTCATAGTCCTTCTGCTGCCAGGCACCGAGGTAACGCTCGGCGGCGTCGCGGTTGGGATTGCCGGGGCAGCCGTTGATTGCCCCGGCGACGAACGAGACAAGCGCGATGCCAAGCAGAGGCAGTGCCCGGGTCTTCAGACGCTGTTGGCGTTCCAGCCGTGTAGGGGCAGTCCTCATAACACTTGAAAACTACCGGGTGCGGGTGGTGGCTAGATTGGTCTGGTGACAGCAGTCGACTGGATGATCGCCGGATTCACCTTTTTGCTCGCCCTGTGGGGCTTCAGGCAGGGCCTGATCGTCGGTTTGCTGGGCCTTGCAGGGCTTGTTATCGGTGCGGCACTCGGCTCGAGGCTGGCCCCGGTCATCCTCGAAAGCGGTTCGAGCTCGCCGTATGCCCCGACCTTCGCCCTGCTGGGGGCCGTGCTTCTGGGGTCGCTGGCCCTGGCTGTCTCGGCTTCGGCCGGTGCCAACCTGCGGGGAGTCGCGGTACGCGGGCCTTTCGGTGAGGTGGTAGACGGGATAGGCGGGGCTCTGCTGATGTCCGCTCTGGCTCTTGGCATCGTCTGGGTCCTCGGCGCCGCGGTCCTCTACATGCCGGGTGCCGAGAGCCTGCGACGGGATGTTCAGCGCTCGGTCCTGCTCGGCGGGGTCAACCAAGTGATGCCTCCTTCAGGGCCGCTGATCCAGGCGCTCTACCGGATCGGTCCGCTGCCCAGCTTCGCCACCTCGCCCGGTGCGATCGCAAGTCCCGATGCCGGAGCGGGAGCGGCGCCGGCCGTCAGGAGGGCCAGCGCTTCGGTGGTCAAGGTCGCCGGGACCGCCTGCGGAGTCGGGATCATGGGATCCGGCTGGGTGGTTGCGCCGAATACGATCGTCACCAACGCCCATGTCGTCGCCGGCCAGGACGATACGCGTGTGGAGGCCAACGACGGCCAGATCGTGGATGCGACCCCGATCGCCTACAACCCGCGCAACGACATCACGGTGCTCGCGGCGCCGGTTGACCTGCCGGTCCTGCCAATGCTCGCCACGGTGGTCGAAGGTACCTCAGCTGCGGTGATCGGCTACCCGAATGACGGTCCCCTGACGATCACCCCGGCCAGAGCAGGCATTACCCGGGACGTTTTCGGTGAAGACGCATACGGATCGGGCCCGTTTCAACGGGAGATGCTGACCCTGCGCGGACAGGTTCGCCGCGGCAATTCCGGCGGACCGCTGCTCGACGGGGATGGCAGGGTCCTCGGCACGGTCTTCGCATCGACGACGGAAGGACCGCCGGGCGGGCTGGCGATCCCGAACGACGTCGTCAGGCGGATCATCGGTGGCGCCAAGGGGGAAGTGGATACCGGACCCTGCGCCCGGTAGTGCCGATGCGCGCGAAGTTCGGGAGGCGGCACCGAAAAGCCCTTCCTGTTGCCGAATGCGACCGCCGACCGGGGCCGTTTTGTAAGCTCGTTCCATCTTGTCCGGGAGCATTCTTGAAACCCGTCCCGCCTCGGAGGGAGCCAAACAGGCGTCCCTGACCGAGGTCTGCCCTCATTTTCACGCCGCGATCGAGATGATCGGCAAGCGCTGGAGCGGGGCGATCATCTGGGCACTCGCCGACGGTCCCATGCGCTTCGCCGAGCTCAAGCGGGCCGTGCCAGGCCTGTCGGACAGGCTTCTCTCCCGTCGCCTCAGGGAACTCGAGACCGCCGGCATGATCAACCGCAGGGTCGAAGACGGCCTTCCGGTCAAGGTCACCTACGAGCTGACCGAGAAAGGCCGCTCGCTCAAGCCGGCGATCCAGATGCTTCGCGAGTGGGCCTGCGACTGGCATCAGGAGCCTCTTCCCTGAGCGAGCGGCACCGGGCGGACCCCGGGAACCCCGCACAGACGAAGGACGGGGAAACGCGTCCGGCCCTGCCGGTCGGCGAGTATGCGAACCGCCTGAAACGCGACTTCCAGGCGATGGACAGGGTGGACGTTACGGGCGAACTGGCCGACGTCCGCCGGACCCGCGTCCAGACCTACTTCCAGATGCGCGACGAACGCGGGGGAGTGCCCTGCGCGATCTGGAATAACGAACTCGACGCACTGAACCTGCCGCCGGAGTGCCTGCGTGACGGAGCCGCGGTAGTCGCCCGCGGCGGACCCGACTACTACCCCGGCGGCAAGAACGCCTCGCCCGGCTTCAGCTTTCGCGCAACCGAGCTGAGGCCGGCCGGGGAGGGCGATCTCCTGGCCCGGCTCGCCGCCCTGAGGAAGCAGTTCGAGGCCGAAGGTCTGCTCGAGCGCCAGAAACGACTGCCACGGCCCGTCCTGCCGAAGCGGATCGGCGTCATCACCGCCGAAGGCGGCGCGGCCCGTGACGACTTTCTCGCCGGCCTGGAGCGACGCGGCTGGTTCGGTGAGATCGTCTGGGCGTTCGCGCCGGTTCAGGATCGAA
>JBBRVF010000084.1:0-6178 GCA_038247145.1 Solirubrobacterales bacterium
CGACCGGCTGCAGACGGCCCGGGCCCGGGTCGAGAGCCTGCTCGGCGAGCTGGCCGAAACGACAACAGAAGAAGCCCGTCTGGTCGTCCAGCGGAGGCTCAGGAACGCCCGCCGGACCGTCTCTTTCCTGACCACCAGGCTCGACCGGCTCGAGCGCCAGGTGGCGCTCACGCCGGTCACCGTGGTCGTTGAGACGGACGGGGATTCAGGCTCCGGAGTTTCCGGCTGGGATATTGCTGACGCGGTCGACGACGCCGTCAACCTGCTGGCGATCTCGGCCGGTGTGGCCCTGATCGCGCTGGCGGTCGCAATCCCGATCGGCCTGATGGTGCTGGTCGCGCTGGCGATCAACCGGGCCTGGCTGCGGCGGTCGAGAGACCGGGCGCTGCGCGACGGCTGAGTATCAGTCCGAAGGCTGAGGCTCAGTCTTCGTAGGGCGTGAAGTCCGAGGTCCGGGCTCCGCAGACCGGGCAGAACCAGTCTTCCGGGATCTCTTTGAAAGGGGTTCCCGGCGGGATTCCGCCGTCGGGATCGCCTTCGGCGGGGTCGTAGATCCAGCCGCAGGCTTCGCAGATCCAGCGGTGGGTGGTCGAAGTAGCCATGGCCGGCAGATTACCTTGGCGCTACCCTTGTCGCGTGCCCGCATTCCCCGAACCCGGTTCCGCCGAGTCGGTCAACCCCGGAGAGCCGACCCGGCCCCGTCCGGCGGCGACGATCATCCTTCTGCGCGACCACGAGCAGCACGGCGGCCTCGAGGTGCTGCTGCTGAAGCGCTCGGCCGAGTCCCACTTCATGCCGAATGTCTGGGTCTTCCCCGGAGGCTCGCTCGATCCCGAGGACGGCGAGGGCATCGACGGGCTGGCGGCCTGCGCCAGACGTGAGATGTCGGAAGAGGCAGGTATCCACCTCCACCCCGACTCGGAGATGGTCCCGCTGGCCAGGTGGGTCACCCCCGAAGTCGTCAGCACGCGCTTCGACACCTGGTTCTTCATCGCCGGGGCACCCGAGCGGGCCGAAGTGAAGCCGGACGGATACGAGATGACCGCGGCGCGCTGGGTAGCGCCCTCACTTGCCGTGGAGCAGGCCGAGACCGAGGAGTTCGCCGTGGTCTTTCCCACTCTGAAGCAGCTCGAAGCTCTGGTGCCGCACCCCCACACCGGGGCCGCGATGGCGGCGGCCCGCGAGGATCCCTATGCAACCCGTCCTGTCCTGCCGAAGGTGATCGGCGACGAACGCCACCACCGGATCGTCCTGCCACAAGAAGACGACTACCCGACCTGAGGGTCCGACGGGCCGGCGACGCTCAGCTCGGCGGGAAAGGTGCAAGACCGGCATTCCAGGGCCCGGGCGGATAGTGGCTGATGCCCTCCAGCTCCATCTCGCGGTGAAGCCGGTTGAACAGCTCACCGGCATTCGACAGGGCCAGTTCGAGTTCGCCGGCGCTGCGCTCCTGGAGCTTCCAGGTAAACCAGAACTGGCGGTCGTTGATCCCGAAGTCGATCTCGCGTTCGATCGTCGTGACCCAGTCGAGGAATCCTGGTGAGAAAAGCTCCCTCAGCGCAATCGGGTCGTAGCCCTCCGGAACCGTTGCTAGGAAGTGCCGGTTGAAGTCGAGCGACTCGAACTCGACCTTGCGGGAGACGCGCTGACGGATGTACTCGTCCGGGCGGGATTCGATCGACTCGACGTTGAAGGCACCGATCACCTCGGCCAGATCCGGCATATGGGCTTTGGTCAGCAGGGCAGAAGGCACGACGCTGCGGCTGAACATCCGCCCGACCTCGACCTCGTCTGCATCGCAGCAGGCTCCCCAGAAGCCTTCAGCCAGGTTGCCGGTCAACCGGTTGCTGCCACCGACACACAGCGCAACGGGGCCTCCGGCCGGGTTGATTCCGCCGACCTGTTCGTAGGTCACCTCGCCGGCCCCCTCGTAGGAGCTGACGATGCCAGCCCACTCTTTCGCCTGATCCGCCACGACGGTTGAGACTACCGTCCCGGCGTCCGCCGACCGGTCAGCCGAGGCCGGAGACTCCCTGGCCGAGAATCACCGCACCGAGCACCAGGAAGAGCACCGCCATGACGGTGTTGCTGTTAACCACGAGCCACCCCCTCGCCGAGTCGAGGCCGGCCGAGCCGATCGATGCCACTGCGGCGACCGTCAGTCCGAGATTCTTCGGGTTCACGGCCGCCAGAAGCAGCCCGAGTCCGAACGCCCTCGGCCCGCTGAAATCGTCGACGCGGACATCCAGGCCGGCATCGCGGCCCGCCGCAGGGGAGAACAACATCAGGATGACCGCGATTGTCGGGACCGGGAAGACGGCTGTCCCGACCGCGAAGCCAAAGGTCTGGCCGAGGGCCTGGATCAACGTCCCACCGCCCCATCACCGGCGACGTCTTCCGGTCCCGGGATCCGGTTTCGCTCAGGGCCGGCCACGCCGGGATCATACGAAGGTCGACGCTACTCGCCGTGGCCCGCCGGTGCGGGATAGGATGCCCCCGTGCTGAAAACCCCGTCCGAGGAGATGAACTTATGAGTAGTGGCCTGATCGCTTTGATCGTGGTCGTGGTAATCGCGCTGCTAGTCGTGCTCTGGTACGTCTCGACGCGCAACGGAATCATCGACCAGCGCAACCGGGTCGACGAGTCCTGGAGCGGAATCGATGTCCAGCTCAAACGCCGACACGACCTCGTACCGAACCTGGTCGAGACCGTCAAGGGCTACGCGACCCACGAACAGCAGGTGTTCGAGAACGTGACCAAGGCCCGGGCCGACGCGATGAAGTCCCAGGGCGTCGACGAGACGGCCAAGACGGAGTCGCAGCTGACCCGTGCGATGGCCGACCTGCGCGCGGTGGCCGAGAACTACCCCGACCTGAAGGCGACCCAGAACTTCCAGCAGCTCAGCAACAACCTCTCCGAACTCGAGGACGAGATCCAGGCCTCACGCCGCATCTACAACTCGAACGTCCAGAACTACAACACCAAGATCCAGCAGTTCCCGGCTTCGGTCGTGGCCAGTCAGGGCAATTTCGACGACAAGGAGTTCTTCGAGATTGCCGACCCGGCCGAGCGCGAAACGCCTTCGGTCAGCTTCTAGTTTTCTGACTGCTCCGGCGGCGCGACGACCCCGTTCGGGTCGGCCGCCGCAGGGCCGTCGGCCTGCGACTGCACAGCCGGCGATACGTCAGGGGCCTCGGGGGTTCCCGGATGGCTGAATAGTGCCGCCCACCAGACCTTGGTCACAGCCGCGGCAGTCACTTCGGCCCCGAGGTCCCCGTCGGCGAGGTTCACCTGGAAGCTTCGCTCGCTCATCAACACCAGCCCCTCGCCGAGTGCCTCCGGATCGAGTTCCGCCGCGATCCTGCCTTCTCGCTGGAGTGAGCGGATCCGGTCGGCGACGGTTTCCGAGACGGACTCCAGCAGGGCCATCCACAGCTCGCGGACCTCTTCGTCGTAGGTGGAGGTCTCGAAGGCCAGCCCCAGCAGTTCGGAGTTTTCCGAGTAGGTGCGGGCGACCCCGTATAGCCCCTTCTCCAGTGCGCGGCGGGGGTCATCGCCCTCGGCCCAGCACGTTCCGAGCCTTTCCCGGTGGTCGGCGATCAGGTCCTCGAGTGCGCCCAGCAGCAGCTCTTCCTTGTCACCGAAGTAGACGTAGAAGGCACTCCTGGAGACTCCGGCGGCGCGGGTCACTCCTTCGACCGTCAGGTCCTTGAACGAACCTGCCACAGCCTGGTCGAGGGCTGCCGAGATCAGTTCCTGCCGGGTGCGCTCGTGGCGGCGGCGGCGGTTATGTCGTCGCTCGAGGGAGTTCGGCACAGCACCACCCTAGACCGCGAGACGGCTACTTCCTTTTCTTCTTCCCGTTTATCTTGAACTTCACCTTGGTTATCGACGTCGAGTTGGACGATTCGTCAGTGGCGTAGGTGAAGCCCACGTACCGGGAAGGCCTGGCCCCGAATTTCGCAGTCCTCTTGGCAAAGTTGATCGTATTGTTGCCGACGTGGGAACCCCATTCGCCGAAGCCGGCGAACTTGCGCTTCCACCGGGCCCTACTGCCTTTGCCTCTCTTGATCAATTTGTAGTAGTCGACGGTGATCGTGCTCTTCTCGTTGATCCCGAAATTCATCCCGGTTCCTTTGCCATTCGGGCCCACGGAAGGCTGGTTGAGGAAAATGCCGGTGAAGTTGGGCGGGATAAGGTCGAGGTTCAACGGGGCCTGTGGTCCCGGATCCGAATCCGGGTCGCCGGGATTGCTCGATACCGTCACCGAGCCTCTGACTGACGCATGGAGCTTGCAGAAGAAGTTGTAGACGCCGGGTTGGTCGAAGGTGACCTTGAAGGTATCGCCGAGCGGATGGGCGTTCACCGAACCGGGGTCGGAGTCCCACTGGGTGGCATTTGGCGCCTCGCCGCTGACCGAGTGCTGGGTGTCCGGACCGATCCAGTCCCAGGTCACTGATTCACCAAGGTCGACCTCGGCGTTCTTCGACCACTGAAAGTCGCTGATCGAAATCCGCGTGCTGCCGGCCTGGGCAGGGGCAACCATCGCCGCCGAGAAGACCAGGGCGGTCGCGACGGCGGCCAGAAGAGCAAGGTTGCGCTTTATTCGACGAGGTACCAACCGCTCATCCCGTCATGCAGATGGCTGAAGACGTGACAGTGGTAGAACCAGCGACCCGGGTTGTCCTCGGTGAAGCGGATCGCGAAGGAGTCGCCCGGCCCGAAAGTCTTGTTATCGACGATCTCGCCACTCGGTTCGGTCCAGCGGTGGCCGTGGAGATGGAAGGTGTGGAAGTTGTCATCCATCCCGTAGACGTGCATCTGGACGTCGTCGCCGAGGTTGGCGTTGAAGGTCGGCGTCACCCCGGTGAAGGACCTGCCGTTGACGCAATTGAAGTTGCTTCGCAGGCCGGTTGCCGCCGGGACAAAACTGTGGAATCCGATGAAGAACTCCTTGTCGGGCACCGGCTCGCCCTGACCTCTCACGACGATCGAGCCGAACAGACCCTTGTAGAGCGGGATCGGATCGACCGGGCCGTGGTCGTGATAGACCCAGGATCCGCGGGTACCGTCCGGGCATTCCCAGACGTAGGTGAAGTCCTGGTTCGGCTGGACGTATCCGCCCGGGTCGGTCCAGTAGCCCTTGTAGGCGCCGTCCATCTCGTTCGAGTAGAACAGCCCGTGGGGGTGCATGGTCACCGGGATCGGGAGGCGGTTGCGGAAGTGGACGACGATCGTCTCCCCTTCGGTCGCCACCAGGGTCGGACCCGGGATCGTGCCGGCACCCTTCGGCTCGGCGAAGTTCGGCGTGTACTCGCGATAGGTATAGGCGTCGAAGCTGGTCTTGCCCTTCCTGATCGTCGCGTTGAGCATCTGGTCGCGCTTGCGGCCGTTCTTGTTGGCCGGGATGATGTTCCAGCGGCGCGGCTCGGCGGCGATCCAGTACTCACGGCGGACTCCGCTGACCACCGAGGCCTTGACCAGGCCGGGGTTGCTCTCGGCATCCTTGACCTTCGGCGGGACCGGAACCCCGGAAGCGAGGTCCACGACATCGGCCTGCTGGTCGGCATAGACCTTCTGGCCGCCGATGGTGCAGAGCAGGGCTCCGCCGGCGGCACCGAGAAAGCTGCGTCGATCGAGTGGATTAAACGGCACGAGCGCTCCTCACCTTGAGACCTCGACCCGCATGGTCATGTTGTAGTGGATCGAACATACGAAGTCGTAGGTGCCGGGCACCCTGAAGGTCCGGCGGAACTCGTAACCGACCGACGGCGAGCTCGGGGTGGAGAATTCGATCCGCTCGACGCCGTTCGGATGCCCCACCAGGTTGACGTTGTGGGCGTCGGCATTGACCGCATTCCAGACCCAGAGGATCGACTGCCCCGTCTTGATGTTGACGATGGCCGGGCTGAAGTACTTGTCTCGCACATCGATCGTCTCGGCGATCGGACCCTGGGGCAGCACCTTCGGGGTCGAGTACTTCTTCTTGACCCGCTTGACACAACGACTGCGCTTCGCCTTGCGGTTGATCTTCCGGCACTTGCGCAGCGCGCGCTTCTTGGCCTTGCTCTTCGATCTGGCCGAGACCGGAGCTGCCGACTGACCCGCGACGCCGGCTGCCGACGGGGCTGCGGCCGGAGTGGCGGCGGCACCGGCCGGGAAGGCCAGCGCCCCCAAC